>NZ_MSJQ01000261.1 GCF_014596515.1 Streptomyces sp. CBMA156 | reverse complement strand
ACGGATCGGCGCGCTGAGGCGGCGCGCGTACGCGCCGGCACGCCCTCCGACCGACACCGCTCCGGCTGGCCCGGGCCGGCCGGCGTCCCGGCCGGCGTCCCGACGGGTTCCGGCCGTCCCCCACGGCGGCCCTGCCCCGTCCCCCCGGTCGGCGGCCGACGCGAGTCCGCCGCCGACCGCCCTACCCTCGTCCGTACGACCCCAGGAGAGCTCCCCCATGAACCTGCCCTCCGACGCTGCTTCCTCCTCCGCACTCCGTCCCCCCGACGCCGTTTCGTCCCCACCTGCCTCCCCCGCCTCCCCGGACGCCCCCGGCGGCCTGGAGCGCGGGGTGCTCGGCACCGGTGACATCGTCTTCTTCGTCGTGGCCGCCGCCGCGCCGCTGACCGTGATGGCCGGCGTGGCACCGTTCGCGATCTCCTTCGGCGGCATCGGCACGCCGGTCGCCTACCTGGCCACCGGCGTGGTGCTGGCGCTCTTCGCGGTCGGCTTCACCGCCATGACCGCACACATCCGCAACGCCGGCGCCTTCTACGCCTACGTCACCCGCGGCCTCGGCCGGGCGGCCGGGCTGGGCGCGGCCCTGCTCGCGGTGCTGTCGTACAACGCCATCCAGATCGGCATGTTCGGCGCCTTCGGGTACTTCGCCCACACCACCGCCGCCGACCTGCTCGGGCTGGACCTGCCCTGGCCGGTCTGGGCCCTGTTCGGGGTCGCGGTGGTCTGGTTCCTCGGGTTCCGCTCGATAGACCTCGGGGCCAAGGTGCTCGGGCTGCTGCTGATCGCCGAGACCGGCATCCTGCTGGTGCTCGCCGTGGCGGTGCTGGCCAAGGGCGGGGCGCACGGGCTCAGCCTGTCCTCGTTCGCGCCGAAGCAGGTGTTCTCCGGCGGGATGGGCGGGGTGCTCGGACTCTCCTTCGCCGCCTTCATCGGCTTCGAGGCCACCGCGATCTACCGCGAGGAGGCCAGGCAGCCGCACCGGACCGTGCCGCGCGCGACCTACGCCGCGATCGCCTTCCTCGGGCTCTTCTACACCTTCGTCACCTGGGTGATCGTGCAGGCCTTCGGCGACACCGAGGCCGTCGCGACCGCCACCGCCGACCCGGCCGGGATGTTCTTCACCGCGATGACCGACTACGTCGGCGGCTGGGCGACGGACGTGCAGCGGGTGCTGATCGTGACCAGCCTGCTCGCGGCGCTGCTCGCCTTCCACAACACCATCACCCGGTACGGCTACGCGCTGGCCACCGAGCGGGCCGCGCCGGCCGCGCTCGGCCGGATCCACCCGCGCCACGGCTCGCCGTGGATCGGCGGCATCGCGCAGTCGGTGCTGGCGGCGGTGGCCGTCGGGGTCGCGGCGCTGATCGGGGCCGACCCGTACGACCAGTTCTTCCTCTGGGTGAACTCCCCCGGTGTGGTCGGCATCCTGGTGCTCCAGGCGCTGGCCGCGTTCGCGGTGTTCGCCTTCTTCCGCCGCAACCGGGCGGCCGCCGCGAGCGCCGGGGTGTTCCGTACGGTCGTCGCACCGCTGGCCGCCACCGTGCTGCTCTGCGGGGCCACCGTGCTGGTGGTGTGGCGGCTCGACCTGTTCACCAGTGCCGGGCCCGAGGTCAACTGGCCGCTGGTGGCGATCGTTCCGGTGGTGTTCCTGACCGGCGTCGGCATCGCCCTGCGGCTGCGGGCCCGGCGGCCGGAGGTCTACGCGCGGCTGGGGACCACCGGGGCCGGCGAAGGCTGAGCCACGGCTGCCCCGGTTGCCCCGGCGGCCTTGGTTGCCCCGGCGGCCTTGGTTGCCCCGGCGGCCTTGGTTGCGCGGGCTGCCCGGGCTCCTCACCGGGGCCGACCGCTCAGCCCTGGCCGACCGCTTCGGCGAGGAGCCGGTAGGAGTCGAACAGCGCGGCCCGGTCGTAGGTGCTGGTGCTGACCAGGAACTCGTCCGCCCCACTGCGCTCCACCAGCGCCCCAAGCTCGGCGGCGGCCTGCTCCGGGGTGCCCGCGATGTGGCCCTTGAGCGACTGCTCGTACGCGGCCCGCTCCCTTGCCGTCATCTCCCGGGCACGGACCTCGGCGGCGGGGGTCAGCGGCGGGAACTCCCCGTGGGTGCGCGAGTACGCGCCGGACCAGGCCTCCGGGACGAGCAGCTCACGCGCCCGCTCGGCCGTGTCGGCGACCGCCACCGTGCCCGAGACCACCACGTACGGCTCGGCGGACTGCGCGGAGGGGCGGAACCGGGTGCGGTAACGGTCGATCGCCGCGAGCATCCGGTCCTCCCCGCGCGCGGCGGCGATCACCAGTGGCAGCCCGGCATCGGCGGCCAGGTCGGCGCCCGCGCCGGTGGCCAGGACGAAGGCCGGAACGTGCAGGCCCTCGGCCGGGCGGGCGTGGACCCCGCGGTGCGCCTGCTGCGAGCCGTCGAAGTAGCCGAGAAGTTCGGCCAGCTGGGCGCCGAACTCGTCCGCGACGTCCTTCTCCCGCCCCAGCGCCCGCCGGACACCGTCGGTGAAGCCCACCGAGCGCCCGAGCCCCATGTCGATCCGCCCCGGGAACAGCGCGGCGAGCACCCCGAACTGCTCGGCCACCACCAGCGGTTGGTGGTTGGGCAGCATCACCCCGCCGGTGCCGACCCGGATCCGTGTGGTGGCCGACGCCACCGCCGCGGCGAGCACGGTGGGAGCCGATCCGGCCACCCCCGGCACGCCGTGGTGCTCGGAGACCCAGAACCGGTGGTAGCCGAGCCGCTCCGCCTCGCGGGCGAAGGCCACCGTGTCCCGCAGCGCCTGGGCCGGCTCCTCTCCCTGTCTGGTCCGGGAGCGGTCGAGCACGGAGAGCCTGGTCCTGGGCGCGGCACTGGTCACGCGGTGGACAACGCCCGCCCGTCGCACCGGCATTCCCGGGCTGCGGGGCCGGAGCCGAAGCCAGGGCCGGAACCGGAGCCGGAGCTGGAGCTGGAGCCGACGGCTCATGGTCCACGGCTCAGGAGCCCGCCCCGGGTATTCGGCGCCGGAGGGTGCCCGCGGCCTTGCGCCGCCCCCAGGGCTTGTACACCGACAGGATCACGTTGAACAGGTAGAGCGTCAGCGCCACCGCCGGGACGATCACGGTGTTGTAGCGGACGAAGCCGAGGTCAGCGACGGTGATCGGCCCGGTCGGATGGGCTTCCGTCACCCGCACCGCGTCGTGCAGCCGGGCGGTGAGGGCGAAGACGGAGGCCGCCATCGCCCCGAGCGTCAGCCAGAACTTGGTACTCACCCAGTAGTACCGGAACAGCCCCCAGGACGTGCCGAGCCCGAGCGCCACCCCGCTCAGGAAGGTGAGCAGGCTCAGCGGCAGGACCAGCGCGTCGCCGAGCAGGCCCATCGCCCGGTAGGCGGTGCGCAGCCGGTCGGCGTCCCCGGTCGTCAGCGCCGTCACCGCCAGGGTGAGCAGGCAGAGCATCAATGCCAGCCAGCTCACCGAGGCGACGACGTGCAGGACGACCAGGGGTTTGCGTGCCCCCGGTGGCAGGCGGCGGTCGGCGGACGGCCGCCTGCCACCGGACGCCGGGTCGGGCGCCACGACGGCGCCGGTGGGCGAGCGCACGGGCACCTCCTTCGAGTCGGGGCCATCAGGACGGCCCCAGGCTCTCCCGTCCGAGCCTCATCGGGCATCTGACGGTGGAAGTAACCTCGTCTACTCCCAGGCGAGTACGCACCCTCGGCAACCGCTGGGACCGCTACTCCCTCGGGAGCAGCGGTCCCAGCGGGAGCACCAGCGGGAGCGGCACCACGGCTCAGTCGGTCACCGCGAACCCCTGCTCCGCGCCCAGCCGCTGCAGCGAGGCCTGCCCCGGAATCCCGTCCGCCGCCCCCGCCTGGTACCCGCAGCGCCGCTGCCAGGCGGCGTACGCGGAGACCGTCAGGCTGCCGAACGAGCCGTCCGCCCACCGTTGGTCGAGCAGCCCCTCGTCGACGAGCGCCTGCTCCACGATCGCCACTTCGGCCCCGTACGTCAGGTGCCCCTGCGCGGCCCCCGGATCGGACTGGGCGGCCGCGATCACGTGGGAGACCGAGACGGTCCGCTGCCCGGGCAGGTAGCCGAGCAGCCGGCGCAGCGAGCCCTCGCCGGGGACGCCGTCCGCCGCCTGCCCGGAGTAGCCCAGACTCCCCTGGTAGTCCGCGTAGTTCGCGGTGTCCGCGTCGGTCCAGTCCGGGCCGGGGCCGGAGCGGTAGTGGCTGCCGAAGCCGTGCGAGACCAGCGCCCGTCCGACCGTCGTCACCTGATAGCCCTGGGCGCCGTAGCCGTACCCCAGGCCGTTGATGCTGACCTGGTAGCGGGCGGGCGTGGCCGGGGGCACCGGGTGCTGCTGCGAGGGCGGGATGTCCGGGGAGCCGCCCGTGAAGTCGGGCCAGGTGCCGGGGTCGGTGTGGTCGTTGAAGGGCACGTGGGCGTGCGCGTACCAGCCGCCGCAGGTCTCCCAGGCCCGCTCGTCGCGGTGGCCGGAGAAGTCGGCCGGCCGGCCCATCGGCCATACGTCGGGCACGCCCCAGGAGGAGATCCAGGCGTGGATCCGGTCCCAGCCCGCGCACGGGGTGTCGACGAGCCGCGGGTAGGTGCCGCCCCGGTAGCGGCAGTAGGGGAAGAACACCGCCTCGATCTGGATCACCACCCGCCCGGCCCGGTTGGTGCGGGTCGGGCTCTGGGCGGGGCTGAGCAGGCTCTTCGAGCGGGAGTCGGCCGGGAACAGCTGGGTGGCGCGGCCGCTGAACGGGTCCCAGACCAGGTGCGGCGCGCTCCCGGCGCCGCTGCCGGTGAAGTAGCCGACCAGGTCCTCGTAGGAGCACCAGTCCTGCGGCGCAGCGGCGGTGGCGTTGCGGTCCCAGGTGATGTGGGCGATGGCCTTCGGCGGGTACTGCTGGTCGGTCGGCGCGTGATCGCCGAGGTCGTGGACCTCGGCACCGGGCAGCCACAGTTCGGGCATCGTGGTCTCCTCCGAACGGCGTGAGGGCATCACCTCGGGTATCGGCAGGTACGGCTCGCGGATTGACCCCGAGGGCGCAAATGGGCGGCGGTGAACCCCGTGAGCCCGCCCGGCCGTTCGACTCTGCGGAGGGTATTCGCCTCCGTGTGCGATTCGGGCGCCCGTGCGGGGACGGCCGATCGCGCGGCGAGGGGCGCATTTCACCCCGCCGAGGCCCGGCTGTCAATCGTTGACATCACAAGTGGTCTAGTCCACGGTGGTCGGCGGACCGGTCCGAGCCGACGCCCGGGGCTTCCGTGCGCGCTCAACTCGCAACCGTGGAACCGAATCTGACGATCCGACGGAGAAACCCGCACCATGCAAAGAGTCTGCCTCGCCCTGCCCACCATGCGCCCCTGCCCCGACACCATCGTGGACCTCGCCGAGGAGGCGGCCTACGCCGTCGAGAACTTCGGGGTCGAGGTGCACCTCCTCATCCTCGACACCACCGACGCCGTCGAGTTCGCGAAGAACGCGGGCGCGGTGGCCGCGCTGGAGCCCACCCCCGGCGTGTTCGTCCACCACCTCGGCGAGGCGCAGCAGCGGGAGTTCCTGCACCGGGCGAGCGTGCGCTCCGGCGCCGCCGACCCCGAACTGCTGCTCGACCTGATGCTCCCGCGGGCCGTCGCGTACGGTTCCTGCGTCAACCGGCTCTTCCTGGGCGCGGCCGCCCTGGACTGCACCTCGGTGCACCTGCGCAACGACGACGCCGACTTCCAGGTCCTCGACGGCCGGAAGGTCTTCCCGATCCACCACGAGCTGCTCTCGATCGGCCGGCCGGCCGGCGAGGCGGCGGCCGGGGTGTCCCGCTCCGTGCTCGACCCGGCCGACGCGGACAAGCCGGTGATGCTGGTCGCCGGCTCCTTCGTCGGCGAACTCTGCGTGGACATCAGCGAGATGCACGACCTGGACCCGGACGTCTACCGCGAGGTGGTGCGCCTGTGGGCCCCGCCGGTGTGGTCGGACGAGGAGAAGGACGCGATGGTGGACGTCTCCTTCAAGGGCGCCGACTCCGAGCCGTTCAGCACCGACGAGTCCGTCCTCGGCGTGCCCGACATCTGGGACGTCTTCATGTGCAACACCGCCCTGGACCACCGGGCCTACGAGGTGCTGCCACTGCTGCCCTCGATCGAGACGATCGGCAGCGACTACGTCCTGCTGCACGCCCTGGTCCACTCCGGGATGCCCGGCGTCGTCCACAACCGGCACATCGTCAACTACTACACGCCCGAACGCCGCACCGGCGCCGGCTTCATCGCCTACCAGACGCGGTTCGTCAAGTTCCTGCTCTCGATGCTGTACCTGTACCCGGTCTACGGCGGGATGATCGACCTCGGCCGCGGTCTGCTGGACGAGCGGCACGGGCTGAGGATCGAGCCGATCCTCGACCTGGCGCGGGGCAGCGTCGACTGGGACCAGGCCGGGAACGAGCACTGCCTGGACGTCCTGGACCGCTCCTACCGCAAGCTGGGCGGCAAGTACGCCGAGCTCGCGGACGCGGTGGCCGGGCAGCGGCAGCAGCTCCTGGACGAGGCGCAGGAGGACGCCAGGCGCTGGGTGGTGCTGGTGGAGGCCTGGGCGGCACTGGTGGCCGCCGCCCGCGCGGAGGGGCTCGGCACCGCTTCCGGGGTCTCGGCCAGGTGAGCGAGGACCTCCGGATCCGGCTCCTGGCCGACGGTGACTGGGACGCCGTGGTCGCGCTGGAGCACGACGCCTACGCCGCCGACGGCCTGTCGGAGGGCCGGGAGGCGCTCCAGTCCCGCGCCCTCGGCTCGCCGGAGACCTGCTTCGTCCTGGAGCACCACGGCGCCGTCCGCGGCTACCTGCTGAGCCTGCCGTACCCGCCGCTGCGCTGCCCGGACCTCGCCCGGCCGGAGGACGGGGCCTTCGCCTCGGACAACCTCCACGTGCACGACCTGGTGATCGCCGAGGAGCTGCGCGGACGGGAGGTCGCGCTGGGGTTCATCCGGCACTTCCGGTCGCACGCGGAGGAGCTGGGCTACGAGCGGATCTCGATGGTCGCGGTGCGCGGCGCGGACATCCTGCTGCGGCTGCTCGGCTACCGGGCGCACCGGGAGGTGGCGGTCCCGGCCTCCTACGGGCGGCGCGCCGTCTACATGTCGATGCCGGTGCGCTGACCTGCGGGGATACGTGGACGAATGATCACTCTTTCGGCCTAGTTTCAACCCGGTTCGGACGGCGGGGATCACCCCATCGGGTGAAGCTGGTGGCGGCTGCGCCGTACGCGCAGCCGCCGGCAGCACCCGCCCGTACGCCCGAGGGAGAAGCGCATGAAGGCCGCCGTCGTCCGCGATTTCACCGCACCGCTGACCATCGAGGACCACCCGGTCCCCGAACCGGCTGCGCACCAGGTCCGGGTCCGGATCGAGGCCTCCGGTCTCTGCCACACCGACATCCACGCCGCCCACGGCGACTGGCCGGTCAAACCCAGCCCGCCGTTCGTCCCCGGGCACGAGGGCGTCGGCATCGTGGAGGCGGCCGGCGCGCAGGTCCGGCACGTCCGGGTCGGCGAGCGGGTCGCCATCCCCTGGCTCGCGGACGCCTGCGGACGCTGCGACCAGTGCGTCACCGGCTGGGAGACGCTCTGCCTCCAGCAGCACAACAGCGGCTACTCGGTGGACGGCGCCTACGCCGAGTACGCGCTCGCGCACGGCGACTACGTCGTCCCCGTCCCGGACGGCACCGACCCGCTGGACGCCGCCCCGCTGTCCTGCGCGGGCGTCACCACCTACAAGGCGCTCAAGGTCTCCGGCGCCGGCCCCGGCACCCGGGTACTGGTCTCCGGCATCGGCGGGCTCGGTCACCTGGCCCTCCAGTACGCCCGGATCTTCGGCGCCGAGACCATCGCCGTCGACGTCACCGACGACAAGCTCGCCCTGGCCCGCGAACTCGGCGCCGACCACGTCCTCGACGCCCGCACCCAGGACGTCGCCGCCGAGGTCCAGGCCCTCGGCGGCGCCCACGCCGCGATCGCCCTCGCCGTCAGCAACGCCTCCTTCCAGGCCGCCTACGGTGCCCTGCGCCGCGGCGGCACCCTCGTCCTGGTCGCCCTCCCGGCCGGCGGCAAGCTCGAACTCCCGGTCTTCGAGACGGTGCTGAACGGCACCAAGGTGATCGGGTCGATCGTCGGCACCCGCGAGGACCTCGCCGAGGTCTTCCGGCTGCACGCCCTCGGCCGCACCCGGGTGATCCGCGAGACCCGCAGGCTGGAGGACGTGAACGCCTGCTTCGAGGAGGTGCTGAGCGGCAAGGTCTCCGCCCGCCTGGTCTTCGACCTGCGCTGACTCCCCCCTCTTACGACTGGACCGCGCCGCGAACACCGGTGCCGCGCCGCAGGCACCGGTGCCGCGCCGCGAAAACCGGCGGCGGGCCCGGCCCGACGGCGGGCACAATGCCCCGATGCCGCCGCTGTTGCACGCCGTCGCCCGCAATCCCGCCCTGCCGCCCGACCTCCTCGGGCGGCTGCTCGACGCCGCCGACGCCGACGAGGAGCTGGCCTGCGCCCTCGCGGAACGGACCGACCTCGACCCGGCACAGGTCCGGCGGCTCGCCGAAGGCCACCAGGAGGCCGCCGTCCAACTTGCCGTCGGCGGCCTGCTGCGCGCGGAGGACGTCGATCCGGCCGCCCGGCCCGACGCCGCGCTCGCCCTGCTGGACCAGGGACGCGGGACACCGGCCTGGGCCCCGCTGCTCGCCCTCGCGCCGAACCGCCACCTGCGGATACGGCTCGCCTCCTGCCCCGGGCTCCCGGACGGGGCCGCCGAGGTCCTCGCGGCCGATCAGGACACCGACGTGGTGGCCGAACTCGGCCTCCACACCCGGCGCCCCGACCTGCTGGGCCGGATCGCCCGGCACCCCGAGGCCGAGGTGCGGCTCTGGGTCGCGGCGAACGAGACGGCCCCGCCGCAACTGCTCACCACCCTGCTGACCGACCACGACGCCCGGGTCCGCGCCCAGGCGGCCGGCAACCCCGCCACCCCCGGGCCTGCCGCCGCCGGGGCCCTCACCGACCTGCCGCCGGTCCGGCAGCGGCTCGCCGCGCACCCCGGACTGCCCGCCGGGCACTACCACCGGCTCGCCGAGGACGACAGTCCCTGGGTTCGGTGCGTCCTCGCCGAGAACCCCGGGATCGACCTGCCGCTGATGCACCGGCTCGCCGCCGACCGGGACGACCAGGTCCGGCGCCGGCTGGCCCACCACCCGTCCGTCCCGCTCGACCTCCTCGGGCGGCTCGCTGTCACCGTCCGGATCGGCCCGGCCCTGCTCCCCCGGATCGCCGCTGCCGGCCCGGAGGAACTCACCGCCCTCGCGGCCTCGCCGGAGCCCCGGGTGCGGATGCTCGTCGCCCGGCACCGCGGCCTGCCCGGGCCGCTGCGCGACCGGCTGGCCGGGGACCGGGACGCGAGCGTGGTGACGTCCGTCGCCCCGCACCCGGGCCTCACGCCCGCGCTGCTCACCGGCCTGCTCGACCGGTTCGGCAGCAAACTGGCCACCGCCCTGGCCGCCAACCCCGACGCCCCGGGCACCCTGCTCGACCGCATCGCCGCCGCCGAACCCGTACCCGCCAAGGCCCTGCGAGCCGTCGCCGCCCACCGCCACGCCACCCCGGGCGCCCTCGCCCGCTGCCTGGCCTCCCCCGACCCGCGCACCGCCGAGGCCGCCGCGCGGAACCCGGCGCTGCCGCCCGAGGTCCTGAGGGCGCTGGTCCGGTAGCGCCCGGCCGGGCCCGGTTCGTCCGGGTGGGGTTGCAGTTGCGTCTCCGTTCCGTTCGGCGTGGGTACGAACCGGGCGTCGGTCCGGGATGGTGGAGGCGACCACTCGTGCGGCAAGGGGAGTTGCCATGGGGGACGGCCGGGGGCCCGAAGGGGCCGTGGTGACGGCGCTGCTCGACGACGGGCCGCATCAGGCGGTCGCGGACGTGGTGCGGGCGCGGCTGCGGATGGTGCCGGAGGGGGCGCGGGCCCTCACCGCGGCCGAGGCGAGCCCACAGGACCCGCAGGCCCGGGCGCTGCTGACCGCCGCCGTGGCCCACCTGCTGGCCTCCGACCCGGCGTTCGCCCAGTACCTGGCCACCACGGCGCTGGGGCGGCCCGCCGGCCCGCGGACCGTCCAGCTCCGCACCGGCCCGGCCGGTCCGCCACCGCCGAAGGGCCCCGCCACCGTCCAGCTGCGGACCGGCCCACGGCCGGAGAGCCCGGGCACCGTCCAGCTGCGGGTGGACCCGGGGGCCGCCCGCGCCGGGCTGCTCACCGGCAGACGGAGCAGCACCGGGATCCTGGTGGCCCTCGCCCTGGTGCTGATCGCCGCGCTGGTGGCGCTCGGCATCCACCTGGGCTCGCGCCCGCTGCTGAAGCCGGGCGGGCCCGGCCTGGCGCACGCCGCGCAGCCGCTGCGGGACCCGGCGCTGGTCCAGGGGGTGCTGCCCGACGAGGGGGCGATGCCCAGCGGCTGGCGGGTGCAGCGGGCCGCGGAGTCGGGGACGGGGACGGCCGACCCGGCCCGGTGCCTGCTGCCGGACTCCTGCGACCAGCAGCTCGCCTACGCCACCGTGACGTTCGGCGCGGCCTCGGTGCAGACCGTGGAGTTCGGCGTGACCGCCTTCGCCTCCCCCGAGGCCGCCGCCCGCGCCTTCGACACCGTGCTCGAACGCACCGGCGGCGAGGAGGCGACGGCGGTGGCCGTCCCGCGGATCGGCGACCGGAGCGCCACCCGCACCCTCGGCACCGGCACGGCGGTCGCGCTGGTCCGGGTCGGCAGCGTGCTGCTGATCGTGCGGGACGAGGGGCCCGGCGCCGCCCTCACCGCGCCCGGACTCACTCTCTTCGCCGGGCTGTTCGCCGACCGCGCCCGGCAGGCGCAGGACGGCCGCACCCCGGACGCCTCCGCCCGCGGGACGGCCGGCTGAGCCCGGAGTGACGGGCTGAGCGCGGAGTGACGGGCTGACCGTCGGGGCTTGCCGAGGCAGCCGAGGACGGTCGCCACCGCGCACGCCCGGACGAACCCCACCCCGGCGTGTTCGGCCCATGAACCCGGCTGCCCCGTACCCCCGCACCTCACTCCCCGTTCGAGGCTCCCACTCCGCGCCCCGCGGAGCGGGCCGAGGCCCTGGTCAGCCCGGAGATGCGGCCGGCCCCACCCCATCCTGGGCCCGGCCCCGGACCGCGACGGCAGTCGGATCCCGGCCGGAACCGGAGCGCGCAACCCCGGAAGCGCCCCCACCAGGCCGTCGCCCGAATGCATGTATCGCTCTCTTGACTGGCGTCACCGAGGCGCCATACTGGCCTCACTCCCCGCTCGCCCGATGAGGTGCCCGCCCATGGAGCTCTCTCCCTCCGCGCACGTGGACACGTTCTGCCGAGACCACCTTCCGCCCTTCGACCAGTGGCCGGAACTCCTCTTCGAACTACCGGAGTTGGCCTACCCCGACCGTCTGAACTGCGCCGCCGCCCTGCTCGACGACACCATCGCCCTCTTCGGCCCCGACCGCCGCTGCCTGCTCACCCCGACCGAGCAGTGGTCCTACGGCGAACTGCGCGACCGCGCCGACCGGATAGCCCGCCTGCTGACCGAGGACCTCGGCCTCGCCACCGGCAACCGGGTCCTACTGCGCGGCCCCAACACCCCCTGGCTGGCCGCCTGTTGGCTCGGTGTACTGAAGGCCGGCGGGGTGGTCGTCACCACCATGCCGCTGCTGCGCGCCGCCGAGCTGACCGAGCTGCACGGCATCGCCGGGCCCGTCCTCGCCCTGTGCGACCACCGGTTCCTGGACGAGCTGCACGCCGCGGCCACCCCCGGTCTGCGCATCCTCCGCTACGGCGGCGGCGGACCCGAGGACCTCACCACCCGCTGCGCCGCCAAACCCGCCGGCTTCACCGCCGTCCCGACCGCCGCCGACGACGTCGCGCTGATCGCCTTCACCTCCGGCACCACCGGCCGCCCCAAGGCCACCCTGCACTTCCACCGCGATGTGCTCGCCATCGCCGACACCTTCTCCCGCCACCTGCTGCGCCCCACCCCCGAGGACCTCTTCGCCGGCACCCCGCCGCTCGGCTTCACCTTCGGTCTCGGCGGCCTGCTGGTCTTCCCGCTGCGGGCGGGCGCCGCCAGCCTGCTGCTGGAGCAGGCCACCCCCGACCAGCTCGCCGAGCAGGTCCGCCGGCACCGGGTGAGCGTGCTGTTCACCGCGCCGACCGCCTACCGGGCGATCCTGGCCGCCGGGCTGGCCGACCGGCTGGCCGGGGTGCGGCGCTGCGTCTCGGCGGGCGAGCCGCTGCCCGCCGCCGTCTGGCAGGCCTTCCACGCGGCCACCGGGCAGCGGCTGATCGACGGCATCGGCGCCACCGAGCTGCTGCACGTGTTCGTCTCGGCCGCCGACGAGGAGATCCGCCCCGGAGCCACCGGCCGGCCGGTGCCCGGCTTCCGGGCCGCGGTCCTGGACCGGCAGGGCCGCCCGGTGCCGGACGGCGAGCCCGGGCTGCTCGCCGTCAAGGGCCCGACCGGCTGCCGCTACCTGGACGACGAGCGCCAGCTCGACTACGTCCGCGACGGCTGGAACCTGACCGGCGACACCTATGTCAGGGACCACGACGGCTACTTCTGGTACCGGGCCCGCAACGACGACATGATCGTCTCGGCCGGCTACAACATCGCCGGGCCCGAGGTGGAACAGGCCCTCGCCGCCCACCCCGACGTGGCCGACTGCGCGGTGGTCGGCGCGCCGGACGAGCGGCGCGGCGCGGTGGTCAAGGCGTACGTGGTGCTGCGCGCCGGCGTGCCGGCCGGGCCCGAGACGGTGCGCGCCGTCCAGGAGCACGTCAAGCGCACCATCGCGCCCTACAAGTACCCTCGGGCGGTGGAGTTCGTGCCCGAGCTGCCGCGCACCGCGACCGGCAAGCTGCACCGCGCCGAGCTGCGCCGGCTGGCCGCGCTGACCCCGGCCAGCGTCACCGTCGAGCGCCGGGTGGAGTGGTCCGACACCGACGCCGCCGGGCACTACCACTTCTCCGCCGTGCAGCGCTGGGCCGAGGCCGCGGAGGCGGCCCTGCTGCGCCGGCTCGGGCTGGCCGACCTGTTCGGGCGGATCCCTCGGGTGCACTTCGAGGCCGACTACCGCGAGCGGCTCTGGTTCGGCGACCTGGTCCGCACCGAGCTGCGGGTGGTCCGGGTCGGCGGCTCCTCGCTGCACTACGCCTTCGAGGTGCACGGCCCGCACGGCCTGGCCGCGAGCGGGCGGATGTCGGTGGTGCACGCCGCGCCGCACGCCGCGGGTGCCGAGCCCTGGCCCGCGCAGGTCCGCCGCACCCTGGCGGAGTCCGGGCCGCAGCGCCCCGAGGTGCTCGCATGAGTGCGGCACCGCGCCTCACCGGCGGCACGGGCAGCGCGCCGCGCCCCGCGCGGATCGCGGTGATCGGCGCCGGCCCCGGCGGGCTCTACTTCGCCGCCCTGGCCAAGCAGCTGGCGCCCGGCCGGGAGCTCACCGTCTTCGAACGGGACGGCCGGGAGCACGAGTCCGGCTTCGGCGTGGTCTTCTCCGACGAGACCCTGGACGGCATCGCCAGGGCCGACCCGCAGGTCTTCGCCGCGATCAGCGCCGAGTTCGCCCGCTGGAGCGACATCGACATCCGCTACGCGGGCGAGGTCCGCACCAGCGGCGGCCACGGCTTCGCCGCCCTGGACCGCAACCGGCTGCGCGCCATCCTGCAACGGCGCTGCGCCGAACTGGCGGTGGACGTGCGCTACCGCACCCCCGCCCCGCCCGTCGACCGACTGGCCGCCGAGTACGACCTGGTGGTGGCCGCCGACGGCATCCACTCCGGCACCCGGGCCGCCCACCCGGAGAGCTTCCGCCCCGAGCTGGACGAGCGCCACTGCCGCTACATGTGGCTCGCCACCGACAAGGTCTTCGAGGCCTTCACCTTCATCGTCGAGCGGTACGACTTCGGCGTGCTCCAGGTGCACGCCTACCCGTACAGCGCCACCCGCTCGACCTTCATCGTCGAGGCGGCCGCGGACGCCTGGCGGCGTGCGGGCTTCGAGGCGCTCGCCGCACCGGAGCCGGCGCGCGGCGAGAGCGACCTGGCGAGCGTACGGCGCTGCGCGGAGCTGCTCGCCGGACACCTGGACGGCCACCGGCTGATCCCCGACGCCTCCCGGTGGATCCGCTTCACCACGGTCCGCAACGCGAGCTGGCGCCACCGCAACGTGGTCCTGCTCGGCGACGCCGCGCACTCGGCGCACTTCTCGATCGGCTCGGGCACCAAGCTCGCCCTGGAGGACGCCCTCGCGCTGGCCGCCGCACTGGGCGAACAGCCCACCCTGGAAGGGGCGCTGGCCGCCTACGAGGCCGAGCGGCGCCCGGTGGTGGAGTCCACCCAGCGCGCCGCGCAGGCCAGCCTGGAATGGTTCGAGACCATCGGCCGGCGCACCGGGCAGGGCGTCGACACGTTCGCCCTCAACCTGCTCACCCGCAGCCGGAGGGTCACCTACGGCAACCTCGGGGCCCGCGACCCGGCCTTCGTGGCGGCCGTGGACGCCGCCTCCGGCGGCCCGCCCGGGGTGCCGCCGATGTTCCGGCCGCTCAAGCTGGCCGCGCTGGAGCTGCGCAACCGCGTCGTGGTGCCCCCGCTGGCCACCTTCACCTCCCCCGACGCGCTGCCCAGCGGCTTCGACCGGGCCCAGCTGACCGGGCACGCGCTCGGCGGCGCCGGACTGGTCCTCGCCGGGATGACCGCGGTCGGCCCCGAGGGCCGGGCCACCGACCGCTGCCCCGGCCTGTGGACCGACCGCCAGGAGGCGGCCTGGCGCGAACTCCGCGCCGCGGTGCGGGCGGTGAGCGACACCCCGGTCGGCATCCAGCTGACCCACGCCGGCCGCCGGGGCGCGACCACCGCCCCCGGGCCCGACGGCATCGGACGCCCGCTCGCCGACGGCTGGCCGCTGATCGCCCCCTCGGCCATCCCGTGGGATCCGGACAGCCCGGTACCGCATGAGGCGAGCGAGATCCAACTGGCCGCCGTCACCGCGGACTTCGCCGCCGCCGCCGAGCGGGCCGGCCGGGCCGGCTTCGACGCGCTGGAGCTCCAGTTCGGGCACGGCCACCTGCTCTCCGCCTTCCTCTCCCCGCTCACCAACCACCGCACCGACCACTACGGCGGCCCGCTCGCCCACCGGCTGCGGCTGCCACTGGAGGTGCTGACGGCGGTGCGCGCCGTCTGGCCGCCCGGGCGGCCGCTGCTGGTGCGCGTCTCGGCGAGCGACTGGGCGCCCGGCGGCACCACCGAGGACGAGGCCGTGGCGATCTGCCGCGCGCTCGCCGGAGCCGGGGCGGACGCGGTGGACGTCTCCACCGGCGAGGTGGTGGCACACCAGCGGCCGCCGTACGGGCGCGGCTACCAGACGCCCTTCGCCGAGCTGATCCGCACCGCCACCGGCCTGCCGACCGTCGCGGTCGGCGCGATCTCCGGCCACGACGACGCGAACTCCGTGCTGGCGGCCGGCCGGGCCGACCTGGTCGCGGTCGGCCGGGCTCAGCTGTACGACCCGCTCTGGACCCTGCACGCCGCCGCCGAGCAGGGCCACACCGGGCCCGGCGCCCGGTGGCCCGAACCCTGGCGGGCGGGCAGCCGCAGGCCGCCGGGCCCGAACGCCGACCGGGTCGCACCACGCCTGCACCTGCTGCGCGAGCCACCCGCCCCCGTCCACCGCCGCTGGTCACCGCCGCTTACCGAGGAGTGACGAGAGCCATGCCCCACCTGCCCCGCTTCACCGCCGCCGCCGTCCAGGCCGCGCCGGTCTACCTGGACCCGGCCGCCACCGTCGACAAGGCCGTCGCGCTGATCCACGAGGCGGCCCGGCACGGCGCCGGGCTGGTGGTCTTCCCCGAGGTCTTCGTGCCCGGCTACCCGTACTGGAACTGGACCATGAACCCGGTGCAGGGCTCGCCCTGGTTCGAGCGCCTGTACCGCGCCGCCGTGGACGTCCCCGGCCCGTACGTCGACACCCTGCGCGCCGCCGCCCGGCAGGCCGGCGTGGTGCTGGTGATCGGGATCAACGAACGCGGCCGGACCGGCGTCGGACGGCTGTACAACACTCTGCTGATCATCGACGCCGACGGTGAACTGCTCAGCGTTCACCGCAAGTTGATGCCGACCTGGGCCGAGAAACTGACCTGGGCACAGGGCGACGGCAGCACCCTCACGGTGCACCCCACCCCGGTCGGCCCGCTCGGCGCGCTGGCCTGCGGCGAGAACACCAACC
The DNA here is from genome assembly GCF_014596515.1 of Streptomyces sp. CBMA156. Classification (GTDB taxonomy): domain Bacteria; phylum Actinomycetota; class Actinomycetes; order Streptomycetales; family Streptomycetaceae; genus Kitasatospora. The sequence goes on along the minus strand of NZ_MSJQ01000261.1, from coordinate 8,496 downwards.
CGCTGGCCCGCTTCACGCTGCTGGCCCAGGGCGAACTCGTCCACGCCGCCTGCTACATCGCGCTGCCGGTGGGCCCCGAGGACTACGACATGGCGGACTCCATCGCGCTGCGCACCGCCGCGCACTGCTTCGAGGGCAAGGTGTTCTCGGTCGTCTCCTGCTCCACGATCTCGCCCGAGATGGTGGACCTGATCGCCGGCGACGACCCCCAGGTCCGCAAGCAACTCTCCCGCCCGCACAGCGCGTTGTCCGGGATCTTCGGCCCTGACGGCCGCGCCGTCACCGAACCGCTGGTGGACGAGGAGGGGATCGTCTACGCCGAGATCGACCTCGGCCGCTGCATCCAGCCCAAGCAGATGCACGACATCGTCGGCCACTACAACCGCTTCGACGTCTTCCGGCTGCACGTGGACAACCGCCCGCTGCGGCCGCTGGAGTTCCCCGAGGAGGAGGCATGACAGGTTCCGACGCCACCCAGGACCACGGCGCCGCCCAGGACCACGACGGCGCCACGCACCACGACGACGACCGGATCGGCCGGGCCCGGGTCACCGAAAGCCCCGAACTGATCGCCTACTACTAGGAGTTGGCTGAACACGAGGCCGGTGCCCTGTGGACGGTGGCGAACGAGATCGAGCCCTGGTACCCCCAGCCGAAGTCCGTCCCGGTGCTCTGGCGCTACGCCGACCTCCGCCCGCTGGTGCGCAAGGCGCTGCCGCTGGTGAAGGCCGACGACGCCGGACGCCGGGTGGTGATGCTGGTGAACCCCGGCCGCCGCGAACTGAGCGCCGCCGTCGGCCTGCTGTACACCGGCCTGCAGATCATGGGCCCCGGCGAGGCGATGACCGCCCACCGCCACCAGGCCTCCGCCCTGCGCTTCGTCCACGAGGGCACCGGCGCCTGGACCGTCATCGACGGGCAGAAGCTCAAGGTCGGCCCGCGCGACTTCGCGATCACCCCCAACAACACCTGGCACGAACACGGCAACGAGGCCGAGGACGCCCCGGTGATCTGGCAGGACGGCCTGGACATCCCGCTGGTCAACACCCTCGACGCCAACTTCTACGAGGTCCACCCCGAGCTGTACCAGCGGCCCGGACCGGTCACCGGCTCCTCGCTGCTCAGCTACGGCGGCAATCTGCTGCCGTACGGCGTCGAGAAGTGGACCCGGCCCTACTCGCCGCTGCTCGGCTGGCCCTGGGAGCCCAGCTACGAGGCGCTGTGCCGGCTCGCCCGCGCCGCCGAGGGATCCCCCTACGACGGCGTGATCATGGAGTACGCCAACCCGGTCACCGGCGGCCCGGTGATGCCGACCATGTCCGCCCACCTGCAACTCCTGCGCCCCGGCCAGGCCACCCGCGCCCACCGGCACACCGGCTCGGTGGTGTACACCGCGGCCAAGGGGCGCGGCGCCTCGGTGATCGCCGGGCAGCGCTTCGAGTGGCAGCAGGGGGACGTCTTCGTCGTCCCGTCCTGGGCCTGGCACGAACACGCGAACCTCGACCAGGGCGAGGACGCCTGCCTGTTCTCCTTCGACGACTTCCCGGTGATGCACTCGCTCGGCCTGTACCGCGAGGAGTCCCACCCGGACGGGCACCAGCCCACCACCACCGCCTGACCAGGAGCCTCACCGCCATGCACCTGCTGACCTACCGCGCCGACGACGACGGCACCGGCACCGCGGCACCGCGCCTCGGCGCCAGGATCGACGGCGACCGGGTCGCCGACCTGACCGCCCTCGCCACCGCCGCGGGCACCCAACTGCCGCCCGACCTCCTCGGGTTGATCCGCGCCGGGGAACCGGCCCTGGCCACCGCCCGCGAACTGCTCGCCGGCAGCCCCGCCACCAGGCCGCTCGCCGAGGTGTCGCTCTGCGCGCCGCTGCGCCCCGGCAAGATCGTCGGCATCGGCCTCAACTACGTGGAGCACGTGGCCGAGTCGCACCGCACCCTGGACACCGAACGCGAACTGCCCGACCGTCCCGTGCTGTTCGGCAAGCCCTCGACCGCCGTGACCGGACCGGGCGCACCCGTCCTGCACAACGCCGACCTCACCGAGCAGCTCGACTGGGAGTGCGAACTCGCCGTGGTGATCGGCGCACCCGCCTTCCGGGTGGCCGAGGCCGACGCGCTGCGACACGTGTTCGGCTACAGCATCGTCAACGACATCAGCGCCCGCGACCAACGGCGTTCCGGGCAGTGGTTCTTCTCCAAGGGCCAGGACAGCTACGCGCCCTTCGGCCCGGTCGTGGTCACCGCCGACGAGATCCCCGACCCGCAGCGGCTCGACCTCTCGCTGAAGGTCAACGGCGAGACGCGGCAGGACTCCAACACCCGGCACATGCTGTTCGGCGTCGCCCGGCTGATCGCCGACATCTCCTCCGGCGTCACCCTGGAACCGGGTGACGTGATCTCCACCGGCTCCCCCTCGGGCGTCGGCGCCGGGATGGTGCCCCCACAGTTCCTCCGGCCCGGCGACCTCGTCGAGGCCACCATCGAACGGATCGGCACGCTCGCCAACCCCGTGATCGACGCCCGCTGACCCGTCCAGGACCCGCCCGGGACAACGTCCGGGGCTCGTCCAGGCCCCGTGAAAGGACCGTCCGTCCGATGACCACCTACCGGATCGGCCAGATCGTCCCGAGCTCCAACGTCACCATGGAGACCGAGGTACCCGCCCTGCTGCGGGCCCGCGAGGCGGTCGCCCCCGAGCGGTTCACCTTCCACTCCAGCCGGATGCGGATGACCAGGGTCACCCCCGAGCAACTGCGCGCCATGGACGGCGAGTCCGACCGCTGCGCCGTCGAGCTCTCGGACGCCAGGATGGACGTGATCGGCTACGCCTGCCTGGTCGCCGTGATGGCCACGGGGCCCGGGTACCACCGCGAGGCCGAGCGGCGGCTGCACCTGCGCACCGTCGACAACGGTGCCCCCGCACCCGTGGTCACCAGCGCCGGCGCCCTGGTCGCCGGGCTGCACGAACTCGGGGCCGGGAAGATCGCCATGGTCACCCCCTACCTGCGGCCGCTGGCCCGGACGGTGGTCGACTACCTCGCCGCCGAGGGCATCGAGGTGCTCGACCACGCCGCCCTGGAGATCGCCGACAACCTGGACGTGGCCGCCCACGACCCGGCCCGGCTGCCCGCGATCGCCCGCGCGCTCGCCTACGCGGACGCGGACGCGGTGGTGCTCTCGGCCTGTGTGCAACTGCCCTCGCTGTCCGCCGTCGAGGAGGCCGAGCAGCAGTTGGGCAAACCGGTGGTCTCGACCGCCGTCTGCACCACCCACCAGCTCCTGCGGGCCCTCGGCCTGCCCGCCTTCGCGCCCGGGGCCGGGCACCTGCTCTCCGGCGCCTACGCGTAGGCCCGACCGCCATCCGGGCCCGACCTCAACCGGGCCCGACCTCCACCCGGGTCAGCCCGCCCGCAGCACCACCTACACGCGGCACCGGGGCCGCCGCTATGATCGCCAGCAACCTTCGGGGAGGAGGCTTCACGCATGTCGGAGAGCACACCCCGGCCGAGTTCCCTGATCCACACCGTCTACGGCGAGTTCGTCCGCCGGCTCGGCGGCTGGATATCCATCGCCGACCTGATCGCCCTGCTGGCCGAACTGGACGTCGACGGCCAGGCCGTCCGCTCGGCGACGTCCCGGCTGAAGAAGGCCGGCACCCTGCTCCAGGAGCGCCGCGCGGGCACGGGCTACCGGCTGGCACCCGCGATGGATCCGGTCTTCGAGGAGGGCGACCGGCGGATCTTCCACAGCCTGGAGCCCGCCCGGCTCGCCGACGGCTGGGTGGTGGCGGTCTTCTCGGTGCCCGAGTCCGCCCGCGCCCACCGCCACCAGCTGCGCTCCCGGCTGAGCTGGCTCGGCTTCGGCAACGCCGCCCCCGGGGTCTGGCTGGCACCCGCCCGGATGCTGCCGGACGCCCGCCGGACGCTGGACCGGCTCGGGCTGAGCGCCTACGTCCACCTGTTCCTCTCCGCCGAGTACGCCGGATTCGCCGATCTCCCTACCGCGGTGGCGAGTTGGTGGGACCTACCCGCGATCGAGGCGCAGTACGCGGCCTTCGCCGACGCCTGGCGCCCGGCCGCCGAGGAGCTGCGCGGCGGCTCCCCGGTCGACCCGGCCGAGGCCTTCCGCGACTACGTGCCGATGCTCACCCGGTGGCGCCGGCTGCCGTACCTGGACCCGGGGCTGCCCGCACCACTGCTGCCCGCCGACTGGAACGCCGTGCCGGCCCGCGCGGTGTTCACCGAGTTGCACGCACTGCTCGCCGAGCCCAGCCTGCGGTACGTCGAGAAGGTCACCGGGCTGTCCCGCATCCTGGAGCCACGATGACCGACCCCGCCCCCGCCGACCTGCTGATCCGCGCCGCCGCCGTGCACACCCTGGTGCCCGGCGAGCCGCCCCGCCGGGCGGTGGCCGTCACCGGCGGCCGGATCACCGCCCTCGCCGCCGCACCCGACGGGCTGGACGCCCTGATCGGCCCCGCCACCGAGGTGGCGGACGCCCCGGACTCGACGGTGCTGCCCGCCTTCGACGACACCCACACCCACCTGGTCCTGGCCGGGCACAGCGTCCACGGCGTGCCCGTCCACCGGGCCCGCGACCTGGCCGGGTTCCTCGGCCTGATCCGCGAGCGTGCCGCCCGCACTCCCGCCGGGCAGTGGGTCCACACCACGGTCAACTGGCAGGAGGTGCTGCTGGCCGAGCAACGGATGCCCACGACCGGGGAGTTGGACGACGCGACGGCCGAACACCCGGTGCTGGTGCGCCGCGGCGCGTACAACATGGTGCTCAACTCGGCCGCGCTGCGGCTGGCCGGGATCACCGCGGCCACCGAGGCGCCGCCCGGCGGCGTGATCGAACGCGACGAGCACGGGCGGCTCACCGGCCGGCTGGTCAACCGGGCGGTGGAGCTGGTCGAACGGGTGCTGCCGCGCCCGACCCTCGCCGAGCGGATCGAGGGCCTGCGCGCCGCCTCCGCCGGCTACGCCGCGACCGGGATCGGCACCGTCCGCGACTGCCTGGTCCCGGTCGAGGACCTCGACGTGCTGGACGCCGCCCGGGCCGGGGGCGCCCTCGCCGTCCGGGTCAGGGCCCTGGTCTCCGGTTTCGCCGCCCGCACCCCCGAGCAGGTGGACGCCCTGCTGGACCGGATGGACGACTGGCGCGCCGACGGCCGGGACGACGACCGACTGCGGCTCTGGGGCGTCAAGTTCGGCATCGACGGCGGCTTCGAGGCGGGCGCGGTGGAGGAGCCGTACCAGGGGCAGCCGTGCTACCACGGCCGACTGCTCTGGGAGCCGGCCGAGCTGCTCGCGGCGGTGGACCGGGTGGTGGAGCGCGGCCGGCGGGTCGGTGTGCACGCCTGGGGCGACCGGGGCCTGCGGGTGCTGCTGGACGTCTTCGAGCAGGTGCTGGAACGCCGCCCCGGCCTGCCGCCCGGCACGCTGGTGGTCGAGCACGGCGGCCTGGCCCGCCCGGAGCAGCGGGCCAGGGCGGTCGCCCTCGGCATCCCGGTGACGGTGCAGCACCCGCTGCTGCACGACGGCGCGCTGACCCAGCAACGGGCCTGGGGCGAGGAGCGCACCGCCGCGCTCTTCCCGCTGCGCGAGTGGCTGGACGAGGGCGCGCTGATCACCGGCGGCTCGGACTTCCCGGTCGGCCCGTACGGCGCGATGGTGTCGGTGTGGGGCATGACCACCCGGGGCACCACGGCCGGGGTGGTCGGGCCCGAGCACGCGATCGGCCGGGCCGAGGCGATCGCGCTGCACACCGTGAACGCGGCCCGGCTGACCGGCGAGAGCGCCGTGCGCGGCAGGCTGCGGCCGGGATCGTTCGCCGATCTCACGGTGTGGCCGCGCGATCCGCTGGACTGCCCGGTGGACGCGCTGCGCGAGCTGATGCCCACCCGCACGGTGGTCGACGGCCGCACCACGCACCGGAGCTGACGAACCGTCAGGCTGCTGCGAGTTCCCGCAGGTCGATGCCGCGGTGCAGTGCCCGCAGGTCCTGGTGCAGCGTGGACGGCGGGACGGCGAGCACCCCGCAGCGGGCCCGGTTCAGGCAGTGCCGGGTGACCGATCGGCGCAGCAACCGGCGCAGCGCGGACCGGAGGTCGCCCTGTTCGCCGGTGCTGACCACCAGCAGGTCGCCGGGGCGGTCGGCGAGCCCGGGCAGCACCTTGGCCGCCTCCCCGCGCAGGACCAGCGGCTGCACCGGAACGCCGATCGGCAGGCCACCGAAGGCCTCGTCCAGCGCACGCTCCATCCGTGCCTCGGCGAGTTCCTGCCAGGCGCGCAGCAGCGGCGGGCACGGCCGGGCGCGGTAGTTGCGCTCGCCGCCGACCGGCGTCCAGATGAGCACCGGGACCAGGACGGCCTCCCGGACCCGGGCCTCCTCCGCCGCCCGGTGCAGGGCGGTCAGGCTGTGCAGGGAACCGCTGACTCCGACGATGACGCGGGCGCCGTCCGACATGATCCTTCGCTTTCCAGTGTCAAATCTCTTCGATGTCTGCGATTAGATTGCCATCATCTCAGTTGAGCCTGCAAATCGAAGGTATTCACTGAATATCACCTTGCATCGCTCGGCATATCCATGCCCCGGCCGGCCGACACCCTCACCTCTTGGAGCAGCCCCCAGGTGAAGTCGGCCTCGCAGGGGTGCGGCCGCCCGTCGGCGCCCGGCGCCTCGAAGTCCAGCCGGAACCTGGTCGGCGCACTCCCCTCGCGCGGCACGGCGGGCGGGAACGCGGCCCCCACGTCGCCCACCACACAGCTCCACGGGGTCAGGTCCGCCGACGTGCGCAGCACGGGCGCCGGGGCGTCCGCCGCCCGCACCAGCCACTCGTTCAGCAGCGGGGCGCCGGCCTCCGCCGGGCCGAGCAGGATCTCGAAGCGCAGGTCCGGCCAGAGCGGCAGCACCCACTGCCGCGCGGTGCAGGCGAGGTCCCCGATCCGGCGCGGCACGCTCGCCCCGGCCGGCCCGAGCACGGCGGCGTACCGGGCGCCACCGTGCGGGAACCGGGGTGCGCGGACCATCGCCTGCCAGCGCTTGTTGGCCTCCCGCATCGAGGTCCTGGTGGCGCCGAGCCGCCGCACCGCCTCCTCGACCAGCCCGGGCTGGAACTCGGTGACCCCGAAGCCGTCGATCGCCATACCCGCAGCCTAGACCTTTCGATTCGAGCATGTGTTCGAATCAGGGCGTACGCTTGGCCCCATGCACGGCACCGTCCACCTCCAGCCCTCGCTGTTCGACGACGCCGACCGCAGCGGCATCCGCCTCGGCCCGCTCGACGGCCTGCGGCGGCAGCGGCTCGGCGACGGCGCCTGGCTGGACCTGCTCCCCGGCTGGCTGCACGGGGCGGACGAGCTGTTCGAACAGCTGGCCGGCACCGTGCCCTGGCGGGCCGAGCGCCGCGAGATGTACGAGCGGACGGTGGACGTCCCACGCCTGCTGGCCTCCTACCCGGCGCGGGCCGAGCCGCCGCACCCGGCGCTCGGCCTTGCCAGGGCGGCGCTGAGCCGGCACTACGCGCAGGAGCTGGGCGAGCCGTTCCGCACCCTCGGCCTCTGCTACTACCGGGACGGCCGGGACAGCGTGGCCTGGCACGGCGACCGGATCGGGCGCGGCGCCCGCGAGGACACCATGGTGGCGATCCTCTCCGTCGGCGAGCCACGCACCCTGGCGCTGCGGCCCCGGTCCGGCGGCTCGGCGGTCGTCCGCCATCCGCTCGGCCACGGCGACCTGGTGGTGATGGGCGGCTCCTGCCAGCGCACCTGGGAGCACGCGATCCCCAAGACGGCCCGCCCGGTGGGCCCGCGGATCAGCGTCCAGTTCCGGCCGCACGGGGTGTCCTGACCCCCACTTGCCGCGCACCCGCCGGACGCGGAGGCTGGCAGACGGGGCCGGTGGCAACCGGGCGCCGGACGGCGGCCGCCGGGCACCCGGCCCGCCAGGAGGGACGCATGCCGAAGCCGGGCACCTACCACGCCGGCGTCCCGTGCTGGGTCGTGCTCACCACGCCGGACCCCGCACGGGCGCAGCGCTTCTACGGCGCGCTGTTCGACTGGGAGTTCGTCCCGACCGGCCCCGCCGAGACGGTCGCCACCCGGTACGGCGTCCAGGTCGCGGCCGTCGAACCGTCCGACCCGTCCGCCCCGCCCGCCGTCTGGACCACCTTCCTCGCCTGCCCCGACCCGCCGCGCACCGTCGCCGCCGTCCGGGCGGCCGGCGGCCGGGCCCTCCGCGAGCCGTACGAGGTGCCGGAACTGGGCCGCGCCGCACTCGCCGTCGACCCGCTCGGCGCCCGCTTCGGGCTCTGGCAGGCGGGCACCGTCGACGGCGCCGGACTGGTCGACGAGCCGGGCGCGCTCGCCTGGAACGAGCACCTCTCCCCCGACCCCGAGGCCGCCCGCGCCTTCTACCGCACCGTCTTCGGCTACACCTACGACCGGCCGCGGGCCGGCCACGCCCTCGCCAGGGTCGCCGG
>NZ_MSJQ01000260.1 GCF_014596515.1 Streptomyces sp. CBMA156 | reverse complement strand
TCGGGCTGGGCGCTGTCGTCGGTGACCTCGGGCATCCGGCGGGGCCTGGAGCGCAGGTGCACCGGCGGTTCGGACGGGTCCTGGTGGCGCAGGGTGAGCCAGGGCCGGGCGGAGCCGGGGCGGCCGGCGCCGCGGCGGTCACCGGAGTTGGTGACGTCCACCGGGAGCATGACCAGCGCGGTGGTGCCGCCGGAGTCGCTGGGACGGAGCTGGATCCGGATGCCGTGGCGCAGCGACAGGCGGCCGACCACGAAGAGGCCCATGCGGCGGGAGACCGAGACGTCCACCGTCGGCGGGTTGGCGAGGCGCTCGTTGATCTCGGAGAGGTCGTCGGGGCTCAGGCCGATGCCGGTGTCGTGGATCTCGACCAGCACCCGGCCGTCCGGCAGCGCGTGGCCGGTGACCCGGACGCGGGTCTGCGGACTGGAGAACGAGGTGGCGTTCTCCAGCAGCTCGGCGAGCAGGTGGACGAGGTCGTTGACGACGCGGCCGGCGACCTCGGCCGACGGCACGGCGGCGAGTTCGATGCGCTCGTACTGCTCCACCTCGGAGGCGGCGGCGCGCAGGACGTCGACCAGCGGAACGGGCCTGGTCCAGCGGCGGCCCGGGTCCTCACCGGCGAGGACCAGGAGGTTTTCGCCGTTGCGGCGCATGCGGGTCGCGAGGTGGTCCAGCTTGAAGAGGTTGGCCAGCTGGTCCGGGTCCGCCTCGCGGCTCTCCAGCTCGGAGATGAGCGACAGCTGGCGCTGGATGAGGCCCTGGCTGCGGCGCGAGAGGTTGGTGAACATCGCGTTGATGTTGCCGCGCAGGAGGGCCTGCTCGGCGGCGAGGCGGACGGCCTCGCTGTGCACCATGTCGAACGCGTGGGCCACGTGGCCGATCTCGTCGGTGGAGTCGACGGCGACCGGCTCGACCGTGGTGTCGACGTCGTGCGGGTCGGCCTCGGAGAGGGTCTTGACCAGCTCGGGCAGGCGGCGCTCGGCGACGTCCTCGGCCGCGGCCTGGAGGCGGGTCAGCGAGCGCACCATCGAGCGGGCGATCAGACCGGCGCCACCGAGGGCGACGAGCAGCACCAGGGCGACCGCGACACCGATGATCAGGGCGTCGGCGTCGGCCTGGGCCTGGAGGTCCTGGGCCTTGCCGTCCAGGTTCTCGATGAGCTTGGACTCGATCCGGCGCTCGGCCGTGATCTTGGCGCTGGCCTTCTCGTACCAGTCCTTGTAGCTGACCGCCTCGGTCTGGCGGATGCCGCTCTGGGTGAGGATCGTGGAGGCGTAGCGGTCGGCGTCGGCGACCACCGAGTTGTAGCTCAGCTGGCTGCGCAGGTTGTCCAGGTCGTGCGCGGTGTAGATGTTGTTGAAGCTTGCGATCGCGTTGTCGTACGAGCTGCGCAGACGGATACCGAAGGACTCGTCGCTGGCGCTGAGGTCGGGGCTCTTCGGGTTCGCGAGCGCGGCGCTGATCAGGGCCCGCTGCTGCGAGGTCGCGTTCTTCGCCAGCGAGAACTGCTGGAGCGCGCGGGTGGAGACGACCAGGTCCTTGTTGTTCGACGCGAGCGCGATGTCCTGGGTGATGGACAGCAGGTCGCGGATGATCACGTCGTACGCGGTGATCGTCGACTGGATGTTCTGGTTGTTCTGGTACGGCAGGCTGCGGGTGTCCGCGATCGAGTTCAGGTCCTTGCGGATCTGGAGCAACAGCGCCTTTCCGCCGGACAGTTCGAGGTTCTCGAACTTGTCGGAGGACGCGGTGAAGGTGCGGCTCAGGTCGTCGGTGGACTTGCGGGCCGCGACGATGTCGTCGTCCAGCGGGGCGGTCGGTTCCTTGGTGATCGGGCCGGCGCTGATGTCGCGCTCGGTCTGGAGCGCGTCCGCGAGGTTGGTCGCCTTCTTGGCCAGGTCGGACAGGTTGGCCATCTGGGCGAGTTGCTGCGAGTTCTCCATCGAGCTCTGGATGCGCAGGCCACCGAGGACCAGCGAGACCATCACGGGGAGGGCGAGCAGCGCGATCAGCCGGGTGCGGATGCGCCAGTTGCGCATCGCGAGCCGGTTCAGACCGGTGGCGCGTCGCCGGGTCAGCGAGGTGCGGAGCTTGTCCCGGGCGGACTTCCGCTCCTGGCCGTCCTCCTCCGGGCGGCCGGGGGGCTCGGGTGTCACCGGCTCGGCCGGGCCGTCGGGGGCCGCCGCCTGTTGAGGGGCTGCCACAGGCTCACGCGACTCCGGGTTACCCGCGGCGCCGCTACCCCTTTTGAAACGTCCCTGCACTGGCGTCGCAACCTCTGGACCGGGCGTCCCGCCGCGTCGCCACGGCCTGGACGGTGTCGAGTTTCCATCCGCACCCCGGCCGGTCCGGGAGAGCGGGCACCGGGGTGGACCACTCCCTACCCACGGTCCGTCGCATTCCAGCACAGCCGGGGAATCCCAACAAGGGCCGCAGGAACCAGGCCTCCGGCGCTACCGACCGCTTGCACAGTCTCACGGACTGTGCGGTAACGGGTCCGGAATACCGCCTTTTTCGGACACTCGCCGGATACATGCCAAGAATAGCCGTGGTCGGGAAGAGTCGGGGACCTTCCCGAATGCACCTTATCGGTGAAATGTCGGAATATCCCGCTGTGGCGATATGTCGGATATCTGCGTTTTGCTCATCATTTTGTGAGCAAAATCACAGTCCAATGTGTAGCTTTGGTCACGGCCTCTATGGAATGAGATCTCGTAACCTGACTCTCTCCGGAGCACGGCCCAGACCAGCCTGCCCAGAACCCCTCCGAATCAATCGGAATCAACTCAGGCCGGTGCCGATCCGCCGCGATCCGGCCGGCCGTGACCACGAGGTGCTCTCGATGTCCCAGGCGAAGAACGCCACCAAGTCCACGCTGTCCTGCCGCCCCACGGCGAACCCGCGCCGGACGACGCTGGCCTCGGTCGAGGACTTCAGCAAGATCCCGGGTGCCCGCAAGCCCGAGGATGTCGTGACCTACGGCACCGAGCTGCCGGGCGTCACCGCCAACCCGCGCCGCATCCAGCTGATGGTCGCCCCGGTCGTCGTCGTGCGGGACTGACCGGGCAACGCCGTACCGGGGGCGCCGTCGTCACAGCCGTGACGGCGGCGCCCCCGGCCGTTGCCGCCCCGAACCGCGCGTTGTCACCCGGACCGCGCTGAACAGGGGCAAAGCGGTCGGCCGGGGCCCCACGCGATAGCCTGGAGGCCGATTGACGGGGCCCCGCCCACTGCGGGCGGGGCGCCCACCAGCGCCCGGGCGCGCCCCGGGCGGCCGACGAAGCGAGGGGTAGCCCAGCCGTGCGCATTGCCAGGTTTTCCGTCCGGGAGGGGAGCCCTGCCGCCGGCAGCGTCTCCTTCGGTGTGGTGGAGGGCGACCCTTCCCAGCCCGACTCGCTGGTCGTCCACGAGCTGGCCGGTCACCCGTTCGGCCAGCCCCAGCCCACCGGCGAGAGTTACCGCTTCCAGGACGTCCGGCTGCTCAGCCCGATGCTCCCGAACAAGATCGTGGCGGTCGGCCGCAACTACGCGGCGCACGCGACGGAGCTGGGCAACGACGTCCCCGACGTCCCGCTCACCTTCTTCAAGCCGTCCACCTCGGTGATCGGCCCGACCGAGAACATCGCCTACCCGCCGTTCTCGTCGGACGTCCACCACGAGGCCGAACTCGCCGTGGTGATCGGCCGGATGTGCCGCGAGGTGCCGCTGGACCGGGTGCCCGAGGTGATCCTCGGCTACACCTGCGCCAACGACGTCACCGCGCGGGACATCCAGCAGCGCGAGGGCCAGTGGGCCCGGGCCAAGGGCTTCGACACGGCCTGCCCGCTGGGCCCGTGGATCGAGACCGACCTCGACCCGAGCGACCTCGCGATCACCTGCACGGTCAACGGCGAGCCCCGCCAGAACGGCCGCACCTCCCTGATGATCCGCTCGGTCGCCGAGCTGATCGTCCACATCTCCGAGGCCATGACGCTGCTGCCCGGCGACGTCATCCTCACCGGCACGCCCGCAGGGGTGGGCCCCCTCAACGTCGGCGACGAGGTCGCCGTCTCCATCGAAGGCATCGGCACTCTCACCAACAAGGTGATCAAGCGTGGCTAACACTGACCCGGCCGTCCGGGTTCGCTTCTGTCCGTCCCCGACCGGCAACCCCCACGTGGGGATGGTCCGCACGGCCCTCTTCAACTGGGCCTACGCCCGCCACAACGGCGGCACGCTGGTCTTCCGGATCGAGGACACCGACTCCGCCCGCGACTCCGAGGAGTCGTACGACCAGCTGCTCGACGCCATGCGCTGGCTCGGCCTGGACTGGGACGAGGGCCCCGAGGTCGGCGGCCCGGACGCGCCGTACCGCCAGTCGCAGCGGATGGACATCTACGCGGACGTCGCCCGCCGCCTGCACGAGGCCGGCCACGCCTACCACTGCTACTGCTCCACCGAGGAGCTGGACGCCCGCCGCGAGGCCGCCCGTGCGGCCGGCAAGGCCTCCGGCTACGACGGCCACTGCCGTGACCTGACCGACGAGCAGGTCGCCGTCTACAAGCTGGAGAAGCGCGAGCCCATCCTGCGCTTCCGGATGCCGGACCGGACGATCTCCTTCGACGACCTGGTGCGCGGCACGCTCACCTTCGAGCCGGAGAACGTGCCGGACTACGGCATCGTCCGGGCCAACGGCGCCCCGCTGTACACCCTGGTCAACCCGGTGGACGACGCCCTGATGGGCATCACCCACGTGCTGCGCGGCGAGGACCTGCTGTCCTCCACCCCGCGGCAGGTCGCGCTGTACGCCGCGCTCGCCGAGATCGGCGTCGGCAACGGCACCACCCCGCGCTTCGGCCACCTGCCGTACGTGATGGGCGAGGGCAACAAGAAGCTCTCCAAGCGCGACCCGCAGTCCTCGCTCAACCTGTACCGCGAGCGCGGCTTCATCCGCGAGGGCCTGCTCAACTACCTTTCCCTGCTGGGCTGGTCGCTGTCCGAGGACCGCGACCTGTTCGACATGGACGAGATGGTCGCCGCCTTCGACGTCGCCCGGGTGAACGCCAACCCGGCCCGCTTCGACCTGAAGAAGTGCGAGGCGATCAACGCCGAGCACGTCCGCCGGCTGGCTCCCGAGGACTTCGTCCGCCGCCTGGTGCCCTTCCTCCAGGGCGCCGACCTGCTGCCGGCCGAGCCGACCGCCGAGCAGCTGGACCTGCTCGCCAAGGTGGCGCCGCTCACCCAGGAGCGGATGGTCGTGCTGAGCGAGATCGTGAACATGGCCGGCTTCCTGTTCGTGGCGCCGGAGAAGTTCGCCCTCGACCCGGACGACGCGGCCAAGGTGCTGACCGCGGACGCCCGCCCGGTGCTGGAGACCAGCATCAAGGCGCTGGAGGAGCTCGCGGACTTCACCCCCGAGCCGATCCAGGCCGCGCTGCGCGAGGCGCTGGTGGACGGGCTGGGCATCAAGCCCAAGTTCGCCTTCACGCCGCTGCGGGTGGCCGTCACCGGCCGCCGGGTCTCCCCGCCGCTGTTCGAGTCCATGGAGCTGCTGGGACGTCCCGAGACGCTGCGCCGGCTGCGCGGCGCCCTGGACGCCCTGCCGGCCGCCTGAGCGGGCCGCTGAGCAGGCCGCGGGCCCGGCTTCGTGCCGGGCCCGCGGCGTACCCGGAGGTCATCCGCAGGCCTCCCGTCCGCTGCCTGGGGTTATCGATTTTGGAGCCGGGGCCGACGTCGGGTAATGTTCTTTCTGCGCCGCCCGGGAGGGAACGGACGAGGGAGCGAAAGCCCCTCGGAAGGGACCGACCGAGAGGCGCAACGCCTGAGAAGGGCCCGCAGGGGTTCAACTCTGGTGGGGTATGGTGTAATTGGCAGCACGAGTGATTCTGGTTCATTTAGTCTAGGTTCGAGTCCTGGTACCCCAGCGCAGTACGTCAGTACGGCACAAAAGAAGATCAAGCCCCCGTTGTGTAGCGGCCTAGCACGCTGCCCTCTCACGGCAGTAGCGCCGGTTCGAATCCGGTCGGGGGTACTGATCCCGCAAGGGATCACCTGGAAAGCCCCCGTTGTGTAGCGGCCTAGCACGCTGCCCTCTCACGGCAGTAGCGCCGGTTCGAATCCGGTCGGGGGTACTGATCCCGCAAGGGATCACCTGGAAAGCCCCCGTTGTGTAGCGGCCTAGCACGCTGCCCTCTCACGGCAGTAGCGCCGGTTCGAATCCGGTCGGGGGTACTGATCCCGCAAGGGATCACCTGGAAAGCCCCCGTTGTGTAGCGGCCTAGCACGCTGCCCTCTCACGGCAGTAGCGCCGGTTCGAATCCGGTCGGGGGTACTTCAGAGCAGGAAGCCGGTGGGCTCGCCCATCGGCCCTTGCTTTGTGTTGGGGTATGGTGTAATTGGCAGCACGAGTGATTCTGGTTCATTTAGTCTAGGTTCGAGTCCTGGTACCCCAGCCAGAAATTGGAAAGACCCCGGTTCCGGGGTCTTTTTGCTTTTCCCGGAAATATCCCGAAGGGCCCCGCTCCGTTTCGAGCGGGGCCCTTCGGGCTTTCCGCGGGGGCTCCCGGCGGCCCGGGGAGGGTGGGGGTGAGGTGCCGTCCCGAGGCCCCTCGGGGCGGCGCTCGACAGTCACCCGCGCGCCACCCCGGTGCGGCCCGAGCGATGTCCATGCGCTAAGACTGCGGTCTCACTCTGCGAGACACAAGTTCAATCTCCGGCGAAAAGCGCCACTCTGGACGGAAGCGGCCCGGGAGTCTCAGGGCGGCGCACACGCTTTGACCTCGAAGAACACGAGAAGGCCGGCAACGCGGCCGGCTGGAGGGAATCCGATGGGACGGACACTCGCAGAGAAGGTCTGGGACGACCACGTCGTGCGGCGCGCGGAGGGCGAGCCCGACCTCCTGTTCATCGACCTGCACCTGCTCCACGAGGTCACCAGCCCGCAGGCCTTCGACGGGCTGCGGCTGGCCGGTCGCAAGGTCCGCCGCACGGATCTGACGATCGCCACCGAGGACCACAACACCCCCACCCTGGACATCGACAAGCCGATCGCCGACCCGGTCTCCAGGGTGCAGCTGGAGACCCTGCGGAGGAACGCCGCCGAGTTCGGCGTCCGGATCCACTCGCTCGGCGACATCGAGCAGGGCGTCGTGCACGTCGTCGGCCCGCAGCTCGGCCTCACCCAGCCCGGTACGACCGTGGTCTGCGGCGACTCCCACACCTCCACCCACGGCGCCTTCGGCGCACTGGCGTTCGGCATCGGCACCAGCCAGGTCGAGCACGTGCTGGCCACCCAGACCCTGCCGCTGGCGCCGTTCAGGACCATGGCGATCACCGTCGAGGGCGAGCTGCCCGAGGGCGTCACCGCCAAGGACCTGATCCTGGCCGTCATCACGAAGATCGGCACCGGCGGTGGCCAGGGCTACGTCCTGGAGTACCGCGGTTCGGCGATCCGGAGCCTCTCCATGGAGGCTCGGATGACCGTCTGCAACATGTCGATCGAGGCGGGCGCCCGGGCCGGCATGATCGCCCCGGACGAGACCACCTTCGCGTACCTGAAGGGCCGGCCGCACGCCCCGCAGGGCGAGGACTGGGACGCCGCCGTCGCGTACTGGGAGACCCTGGTCACCGACGAGGACGCGGTCTTCGACCACGAGATCTTCGTCGACGCGAGCGAACTGACCCCGTTCGTCACCTGGGGCACCAACCCGGGCCAGGGCGCCCCGCTGGGCTCCAACGTGCCGGACCCGGCCTCCTTCGCCGACCCGCAGGAGCGCCTGGCCGCCGAGAACGCCCTGGCGTACATGGGCCTGGAGGCCGGCACCCCGCTGCGCGAGGTGGAGGTGGGCGCCGTCTTCGTCGGCTCCTGCACCAACGGCCGGATCGAGGACCTGCGGGCCGCCGCGGCCGTCGTGGAGGGCCGCCGGATCGCCGACGGGGTGCGGATGCTGGTGGTGCCCGGGTCCGTCCGGGTCGCCCTCCAGGCCGTCGAAGAGGGCCTGGACAAGGTGTTCACCGCCGCCGGTGCCGAGTGGCGCCACGCGGGCTGCTCGATGTGCCTGGGCATGAACCCCGACCAGCTCGCCCCGGGGGAGCGCTGCGCCTCCACCTCGAACCGCAACTTCGAGGGCCGGCAGGGCAAGGGCGGCCGCACCCACCTGGTCTCCCCGCAGGTCGCCGCCGCGACCGCCGTGCTGGGCCGCCTCGCGTCCCCCTCCGACCTGACCGCCGACGTCGCTGCCGTGGAGGCCTGAGCCATGGAGAAGTTCACCACCCACACCGGCCGGGCCGTCCCGCTGCGCCGCAGCAACGTGGACACCGACCAGATCATCCCCGCCCACTGGCTCAAGAAGGTCACCCGATCCGGTTTCGAGGACGGGCTGTTCGAGGCGTGGCGCAAGGACGAGTCGTTCATCCTCAACCGGCCCGAGCGGCAGGGCGCCACGGTCCTGGTGGCCGGCCCCGAGTTCGGCACCGGCTCCTCCCGCGAACACGCCGTCTGGGCGCTCCAGAACCACGGCTTCCACGCGGTGATCTCGTCCCGCTTCGCCGACATCTTCCGCGGCAACTCCCTGAAGAACGGCCTGCTGACGGTCGTCCTCCCGCAGGAGACCGTGGAACAGCTCTGGGCGATCACCGAGAGTGACCCTTCGGCCGAGATCACGGTCGACCTGGAGGCGCGCGAAGTGCGGGCCGAAGGCGTCACGGCGGCCTTCGAACTGGACGACAACGTCCGGTGGCGACTGCTCAACGGGCTGGACGACATCAGCATCACGCTGCAGAACGAGGCCGACATCGCGGCCTTCGAGACGACCCGCCCGGCGTTCAAGCCCCGTACTCTGCCGGTCGTCTGAGTTCCCCTCAGAACAAGCATTCTGACGATCCGCCGGATGGCCCGTGCCCCCCTCGGGGGGGCCGGGCCATCCGTCGTTCCGGAGCACGAGTTAGCGTCGCGGCCCGCCCCGGATTGCCCATTTGGCTTTGCGGAAGAGGGCCCCGCGCAAGTACAACTGCGGGTAGATGGCACAATCAGTACATGCACCGGCACCATGAACCTCCGTACGCGGGCGGCGAACCCGCAGCGGAGGACTCCAGGGGCCGGCCATCCGAACGCCGAATTGACGACCGGCCGGACGTCACCTCCGCACCAGCTGAGGGGCCGGACGACCAGGAAGTCGCAGCGCTCTACGCGCTCGTGGCCGAGCGGTTGAAGCAAGCTCACGCCCGCGTGCATGCGCTGAACGTGTCTGCCGATGCAAAGACCGCTCTCACCCGTCAACTCCTCATCGTCACCGAGGCCGCCAAGCGCGATCTTCCGGAGGCGGCAAGGCGGTTGAGTCGCTTTGTACATGACCTGGACGAGGGGCCCCCGCCGCTCGGCTGAGGTCGCCGACGCGCAAATCCATTGCGACACTAGGGTGATTCGCGCGTTTGGTAATTGAAAGTCCGCAGATACATACCTAACGTGCGAAAAGAACGGATGGAATCATCCGGCGCCCGTTTCCGAAGGGGAAGACGTGAACAAGGCTCAGCTTGTCGAAGCGGTGGCCGAGCAGCTGGGCGGTCGCAAGGCTGCCGCAGAGGCCGTCGACGCAGTGCTCGACACCATGGTCCGTGCCGTTGTGGCCGGTGACCGGGTTTCGGTCACCGGGTTCGGCACCTTCGAGAAGGTGGAGCGCTCCGCGCGCTTCGCCCGCAACCCGCAGACCGGCGAGCGGGTCAAGGTCAAGAAGACCTCGGTGCCCCGCTTCCGTCCTGGCCAGGGCTTCAAGGACCTGGTCAGCGGCAGCAAGAAGCTGCCGAAGGAAGGCCCCTCGGTGAAGAAGGCCCCCAAGGGCTCCCTCACCCCGGGCAAGAGTGGCGTGGCCGCCACCCCGGCTGCCAAGCGTGCCGCCACCAAGCGCGCCGCCGCCGCCGCTGCCGCCGCCCCGGCCACCAAGAAGGCCGCCGCCAAGAAGACGGCGACCACGGCCGCCGCCAAGAAGGCCGCGACCACGGCTGCCGCCAAGAAGACCACGGCGACCGCCAAGAAGAGCGCCGCGAAGACCACGGTCGCCAAGACCACGGCGGCGAAGACCACGGCTGCCAAGACCACGGCCGCGAAGACCACCGCCGCCAAGAAGACCACGGCGGCGGCCGCGACCAAGAAGACGGCCGCGGCGAAGAAGGCCACCACCACGGCTGCCGCCAAGAAGACCACGGCGACCGCCAAGAAGGCGACCGCCACGGCCAAGAAGACGGCGCCGGCGAAGAAGACCGCCACCCGCAAGACCACCGCGCGCAAGACCTCTGCCAAGTAAGTCCCGCGCGGCCGTCCCCGGACGGCTTTCGGCCAGGAGCCGCGGCACCCCCTTCCGTGAATTCACGGAGACCGGTCGCCGCGGCTCTTTCGATTTCCGGGCGCTTAGTCAGGAATCGACGGCATGCGGCGGCCCGGAGCCGCCCGGGGTGTGGCGGGGCCGGTCTGCGCTCGGTCAGGGGCCCGGTGGCGCCGGGTCCTGCCGTCAGCCCCCGGCGGGGTCGGGGAAGGTCTGGAGCGTCACGAAGACCACCCGGCGGGCCTCGCCGGTGCCCTCGGTGCGGATCCGCACCCGCTGTCCCGGCCGCAGCAGCCGCAGGCCGCCGGCGTCGAAGGCGGCCGCGTCGAACGGCACCGGGGTCCCGTCGTCGAGCAGCACGGAGCCGGCCCGGGTGGCGGGGTCGAAGGTGAACGCGGTGGCCTGCATGCGAGCAGCATAGCGAGCGGGCCGGCCGGGGCCCCGGACCAGGTCAGGACCCGGGCCGGGCAGCTGCCGGGACGGGTTCAGGGCAGGCTCAGGGCAGGCTCAGGACAGGCTCAGGCGGGCGAACAGCGCGCTGGTGTGCGGGCCGAGGCCGAGCACCGCGGCCTCGCCGAGGTCCGTCCCGGTGTCCACGTCCCTGCGCACCGACTCCACGTCCGCGAGGCGCAGTTCGAGCGCCCCGCCGGCCGCGTGCCGGGCCCGGGAGCCGTCCCCGAAGGCGGGGGAGAGCGTGTGGCCCGGGGCGCAGGCGAGCAGCGTGGTGCCGAGCCCGGGGGAGTCCGGCAGGAAGGCCCGGCCGTCCGGCGGCACCGCGCCCAGCACCCGGGCCAGTTCGGCCGGCGGGGGAGTCCGGCAGGAAGGCCCGGCCGTCCGGCGGCACCGCGCCCAGCACCCGGGCCAGTTCGGCCGGGCGCAGCGCGGGCAGGTCGGCGGAGA
>NZ_MSJQ01000026.1 GCF_014596515.1 Streptomyces sp. CBMA156 | reverse complement strand
CTGATGGGCCGGCGCTCCGTCCGTCCCGAACCCACCGCCGACGCCCCGGCCCGTCCGGAGCCGTCCGCGGCCGCGTTCCGTGCCCCCGCCCGCGGCCGCCGGCTGGTCTTCGCCGCCGCGGGAGCCTTCTCCGTCGCCGCGGTGACGCTCGGCGGCGTCGGCGGGCTCACCCCGCAGGGCGAGGAGCGCCACGGCACCACCGTCAGCCCGCCCGGGGCCGGGAGCGGCCGCGGTGGCGGCCTCGTCCCGATGAACGCGCAGGTCCCGGTGGACTTCCCCGGCCGCCCGGTCGCCGCGACCCGCGAGGCGACCCCGTCGGGCTCCCCCGAGCGCTACCCGGGCGGCGTGGCCGCGCTGCGCCAGCAGACCCGGTAGAGCGGCCCTCGAAGGACCGGGCACAGGCCCTCGACCGCTCGTCCGCACGGCCTCGGCCACCAGCAGGTCTTTACCACGGCTTCATCCCAGCGTGGACCAGGGACTCGCCGGTGGCCATTACCCTGTAGGAACCGTCGTCCGGCGAGCTAGGGAGCAAAGGGTGTTCAGCGACGTAAGCGGGCTGGAGGTCCTGACCCTGGTCGTGATGGCGATCATCATCTTCGGTCCGGACAAACTGCCGAAGCTGATCCAGGACACCATGAACGTCGTCCGGAAGATCCGCTCCTTCGCCGACAACGCGAAGGAGGACATCCGCAGCGAGCTGGGCCCCGAGTTCCAGGACTTCGAGTTCGAGGACCTCAACCCCAAGACCTTCGTCCGCAAGCAGCTCATGGGCGACCAGGAGGACCCGCTGGGCCTCAAGGAGATGAAGGACTCGCTGGACATCCGCTCCGTCCTGGACGACAAGCCGGCGGCGCCGGTGAACGGCCGCAGCGGCAGCGTCAGCTTCGAGAAGTCCGAGCCGGCCCCCGCCTCCACCGGGGCCCCGCTGGCGCCCGGCGAGCGGCCCCCGTTCGACCCCGACGCCACCTGATCCGCACCGCCGGTCCGCGTCGCGCACGGTGCTCCGGCGGCGCGCCGGCACGCCGCGCACGGTGCCCCGGAACCGCGCCACCGCCCCGCCCGGCCACCCGGCTGAGCGGGGCGGCGGCTCGTGCGCCGCTATTGTGCTGATTGTTCCCGCTGAGCCGTCCGTCACATCGCGACCCGTCGCGGACCAGGAACGGCTCCGGGGAACGCCGCGGTGCGCCACCATGGGAGCGCGCCACGGCAGGCAAACGTGTGTTTGAGGAGGCCCGGGGATGGACGCGACGAGTCAGGCGGGAGGGGCGACGGCCACGGCCGGCGGCCCGGTGGTCGGCGGGCAGGCCCGTCCGGCGGACCCACTGGTGCCCTACCTGTCCGCCGACTTCCCCTGGTACGGGCTGGACGAGGGCTGGACCGGCCGCCGCTTCCTGGTGCAGGCCGGCGCCGGCGGCCGGGCCGCGGGCAGCGTCGACTACGGCTCGCTCGGCCACGGCGAGGAGCCGGCCCAGCGGTACGAGCCGCGCGACGTGCGGAAGTTCGCCGTCGTGGTCACCGTGGCCCGCCGAGACAGCCGCCGCAGCGCCGACAACACCGGCACCCTGGAGGCGACCTCCGCCTCCTCCGCCGCCTGGCTGGCCGGCTCCGGCCTGCTCGCCGCGACCTGGCCGGGGCAGCTGGACCGCGCGCTGCGCCAGGACTGGCTGGACCAGCAGAGCAGCCTCGCCTGGGACCTCGCCGACGACCTGGCGGGCCCTGGCTGGTCCACCCTCAGCCTGCCCGTCAACGGCCTGCCGCAGCCCTTCCGCTACCGCGAGTCCGAGTACGGCTGGGTGCTGGCGGGCGAGGCCCCCGGCGTCCTGCTGGGCGCCTACGGCCGCGGCGTCAGCGCCTACGGCATCGGCTTCTCCACCGTCCCGGAACTGGCCGCCTACACCCGGCCGTAGGGCCCGTGGCGATACGACGAAGGGCCGGGTGGTCACCCGGCCCTTCGTCGGTCACTGCCTCAGAACTTGTTCCTGGGCGTCAGGCCCAGCGACATCCCCGACAGCCCGCGCTGGCGGCCGCCGAGCTTGCCGGCCACCGCGCGCAGGGCGGCGCCGGCCGGGGAGTCGGGTGCGGCGAGCACGACCGGGCGGCCGTCGTCGCCGCCCTCGCGGAGCCGGACGTCGATCGGGATCGAGCCGAGCACCGGGACGGTCGCGCCGACGGTGCGGGTGAGCGCGTCCGCGACGATCCGGCCGCCGCCGGTGCCGAACACGTCGATCATCTCGTCGCAGTGCGGGCACGGCATGCCGGACATGTTCTCGATCACGCCGACGATCTTCTGGTGGGTCTGCACCGCGATGGTGCCGGCCCGCTCCGCCACCTCGGCGGCGGCCATCTGCGGGGTGGTGACGATCAGGATCTCCGCGTTGGGGACCAGCTGGGCCACCGAGATCGCGATGTCGCCGGTGCCGGGCGGCAGGTCCAGCAGCAGCACGTCCAGGTCGCCCCAGTACACGTCGGCGAGGAACTGCTGGAGCGCGCGGTGCAGCATCGGGCCGCGCCAGACCACCGGGGCGTTGCCCGGGGTGAACATGCCGATCGAGATGACCTTCACGCCGTTCGCCTGCGGCGGCATGATCATGTCCTGGACCTGGGTCGGCCGTCCCTCGACGCCCAGCATGCGCGGCACGCTGTGACCGTAGATGTCGGCGTCCACCACGGCGACCTTCAGGCCGTCCGCGGCCATCGCGGCCGCCAGGTTCACGGTCACCGAGGACTTGCCGACGCCGCCCTTGCCGGAGGCGACGGCGTAGACCCGGGTCAGCGTGCCCGGCTTGGCGAACGGGATCTCCCGCTCGGGGGCGCCGCCGCGCAGCAACTGGGACAGCTCCTTGCGCTGCTCGTCGCTCATCACGTCGAGCTCGACCTCGACGCCGGTCACGCCGGGGACCTTCCCGACCGCCTCGCGCACCCGGGTGACGATGGTGTCGCGCATCGGGCAGCCGGAGACCGTCAGGTAGACCGCGACGTGCACCGCGCCGCCCTCGGTGATCCCGACCGATTTCACCATGCCGATCTCGGTGATCGGGCGGTTGATCTCCGGGTCGTTGACGGTCGCCAGCGCCTGGCGTACGGACTCCTCCGTGACGCCGGCCGCAACCTCTGTCTCGTTGGCCATGCCTTGATGGTACGGCGCCGCCGGATTGCCTTGACTTGCCGGTAGCGTGCCGCCGGTCACAGGGAGCCGGAGGTCTCCCGGCGCTCCTCGATCTCCCTGAGCAGGGACTGGAGTTCGGACCGGATGCTGCTCATCTCGGAACTGATGAAGGCCCGGGTGGCCACCTCGCCGAGGCCGTGCCGCAGGGCCGCGACCTCGCGGGTCAGGTACTCGGTGTCGGCGATGTTGCGGTCGCTGCGGGCCCGGTCCTGCTCCATGTTGACCCGGTCCCGGTTGTCCTGGCGGTTCTGCGCCAGCAGGATCAGCGGGGCCGCGTACGAGGCCTGGAGCGACAGCGCCAGGGTCAGGAAGATGAACGGGTACTCGTCGAAGCGCACGCTCGCCGGCAGCAGGGTGTTCCACGCTATCCAGACGACCACCACCACCGTCATCCAGACGATGAACCGCCCGGTGCCGAGGAAGCGGGCGATCCGCTCGGACAGGACGCCGAACGCCTCCGGGTCGTAGGAGGGCAGCGAGAGCAGGCCGGGGCGCGCGGTGCGGGGCTGGTCGAGCCTGGCCCGGCCGGTGCCGGTGATCGGCGTGGTCTCCGCGCGCCGGTCCCGGCCGCCCTCGCGGGTGCGCAGCTCGCGCAGCTGACGCAGCTGGCGAAGTTCACCCTGGAGGCGCCGGCGCGCGGAGTCGTCGGGCCGTCCGTTGCGGTCACCGTCCACCGGTCACCCCTTCCGTGTCGTCGTCGCGGGTCTCGTCGTCGGCGTGCAGCGCGGCGTCGCGCCAGTCGTCCGGCAGCAGGTGGTCGAGCACGTCGTCGACGGTCACCGCGCCGAGCAGGTGGTCCGCCTCGTCCACGACCGGCGCGGCGACCAGGTTGTAGGTCGCCAGGTAGCTGGTGATCAGCGACAGCGGGGTGTCCGGTGGCAGCGGGTCCAGGTCGTCGTCCACCAGCGAGCCGACCAGGACGTACGGGGGCTCGCGCAGCAGCCGCTGGAAGTGCACGGTGCCCAGGTAGCGGCCGGTCGGGGTCTCGTTCGGCGGCCGGCAGACGAAGACCTGCGCGGCCAGGGCGGGCTTGTGGTCGCTGACCCGGACCCGGGCCAGCGCCTCGGCGACCGTCGCGTCCGGTTCCAGGACGACCGGCTCGGTGGTCATCAGACCGCCGGCGGTGTCCTCCTCGTACGACAGCAGGCGGCGCACCGGCGCGGCCTCGTCCGGCTCCATCAGCTGGAGCAGCCGCTCGGCCTCGTCGTCGGGCAGCTCGGAGAGCAGGTCGGCGGCGTCGTCCGGGTCCATCGCCTCCAGGACGTCGGCGGCACGCTCCTTCTGGAGCTTGCCGATGATCTCGACCTGGTCGTCCTCGGGCAGCTCCTCCAGGACGTCGGCCAGCCGCTCGTCGTCGAGGGCGGCGGCCACCTCGGCACGGCGCTTGGCGGACAGGTGGTGCAGCACGCTGGCCAGGTCGGCGGGACGCAGCTGCTCGAAGGTGGCCAGCAGGTTGGCGGCGCCCTGGTCCTGCTCCGGCAGCGAGAAACCGGTGACGTCCTGCCAGTCCAGGGTGAGCCGCTCGCCCTTGCCCTTGCGCAGCCTCCCGGCCCGGCCGACCTGGACGAAGACCTTGCTGATCTCCCACTCGCGCAGCCGGGTCTGCACCATGCCGACGTCCAGCACGGTGACCCCCTCACCGGTCTTGGACCAGGTGACGGTGCGGTCCAGCAGCTCGGCGAGCACCAGGGTCTCGGACGGGCGCTGCTCGAAGCGGCGCAGGTTGATCACCCCGGTGGCGAGCACCTGGCCGGACTCCAGGCTGGTCACCCGGGTCATCGGCAGGAAGATCCGGCGCCGGCCGACCACCTCGACCACCAGGCCCAGCACGCGCGGCGGGCGGCCGCCGAGCCGCAGCGACACGACCACGTCCCTGACCCGTCCGACCTGGTCGCCGTTCGGGTCGAAGACGGCGATGGCGGACAGATGGGAGATGAAGACCCGGGTGCCTGGTCCTGCCATGGACTCCCTCGACTCGCTCGACGCCGTACCGGATGCGCCGGGGGCGCACTCGCGGCCAAGGCTACCCGCGCGTCCGGGGCCCGGCCCGGTGGCACGGTAGCCGCCGGACGAGTCCTCGGCGTGAACCTTTAACGGCGCTTGAACAGCAGTTTGGGCAGGCCGGCCGGGATCGGGCGGCGGGTGGTGGCCGGGGTGGCCATCGGCTGCGCGCCGTGCGAGCCGTCCGGCATCGCCCCCGGGCGCTCGGTGAGCGGGCCGGCCGGCTCCAGCCGCAGCACCCGGCACTCGCGGGCCCAGCGGTCGGTCATGGCGTCGGTGTCGGGCGCGTTCAGCCGCTTGCCCCTGAGCTCCTCGACGGCGCCCCGCCAGGCCTCGCCGTCCGGCGCGAGTTCGACCACCCGGGCGCTCCAGCCGGTCAGCCGGCCGCCCTTGTCCTTGCTGCGGACGGTGACCGTGGCCCCGGTGCCGGGCTCCAGGCCGTGCAGCGGCTGCTCGCCGCCCCCGCCGACCACCACGACCGCGCCGTCGTGCCAGGCGTGCCACAGCGGCCGGGCGTGCTCCTGGCCGTCCGCGCGCACCCAGAGCAGACCGGACTTCTTCGCGGCCTCCTCCAGCAGGGCCTGGTCGAGGAAGTCGTCGGCGGTCGCGGCGGCGGGCGTACGGTCCATGGCGCACAGCGTACGGCGTCGCCCGGGGCCGCCTCCCCGCCGTCCGGATGTCTCACCCTCCGGGCGACAGTTCCATTACGGCACCACGGGCCTTACCGTATGACCGCCCCACCCCTCGCCCTGCCGCCGCCCCACCCCTCGTGACCAGCAAGGAGTGCCGTGCCCGCCGCCCGGCCCGCGACCGCCCCCTCCGCCGCCCCCGCGACCGCCGACCCGCGTCCGGCGCATCCGCACCCGCATCCGCTCCCGACCCTCGACCTGCTGCTGCTCGCCGTGGCCATCGGCGGCATCTCCTTCTCCGGCCCGCTGATCAGCGCCACCGCCGCACCCGCGCTGGCGATCGCCTTCTGGCGCAACGCCATGTCGGTCGGCGCCCTCGGCCCGTACGCGCTGCTGCGCCACCGCGCCGAGCTGCGCGGGATCGGCCGGCGGGCGCTGCTGCTCGCGGTGGCCGCCGGGACGCTGCTGGCCGTGCACTTCGCGCTCTGGATGCCCAGCTTGCGGATGACTTCGGTGGCCTCGGCCACAGCCCTGGTCACCACCACCCCGCTGTGGACCATCCTGCTGATGCGGCTGATGGGGGTCAGGGCGCCGCGGCCGGTCTGGATCGGCACGTTCGTCGCCTTCGCCGGCGTGCTGGTGCTGACCGGCGTGGACCTCTCGCTCTCCCCGCACGCGCTGCTCGGCGACGCGCTCGCGCTCGCCGCGGGCCTGGCCTCCGCCGCCTACGTGCTGCTGGGCGCCGAGGTCCGCAAGACCGTCAGCACCACCGCGTACACCCTGGTCTGCTACGCCACCACGGCGGTGGTCCTGCTGGGGGTCTGCCTGGTCGCCGGGACGCCGCTGGCCGGGTGGTCCGCCGGGGTGTGGTGGCAGATCGTGCTGCTGATGGTCACCGCCCAGCTGCTCGGCCACTCGCTGACCAACCGGGTGGTGCGCAACCTCGGACCGTCGATCACCTCCACCGCGATCCTGCTGGAGACCCCGGGCGCGGCCCTGATCGCCGCCCTCTGGCTGGGCCAGTGGCCCCCGGTGGCCGCCTACCCGGCGGTGGTGCTGATCCTGCTCGGCCTGGTCCTGGTCGCCCGCGGCGGGCGGCGCTGACCGCCGTCGTGCCCGGCCCCGGCCCGGCCCCGGCCCGGCCCCGGCCGTCGGTGCGGTCAGAGCCAGCCGTTGCGGCGGAAGCCCCGGTACATCCCGACGCAGATCAGCGCGATCGCGCCGAGCACCGTCGGGTAGCCGTACTTGTGGTGCAGCTCGGGCATGTACTCGAAGTTCATGCCGTAGACACCGGTGATCATGGTGGGCACCGCGAAGATCGCCGCCCAGGCGGTGATCTTGCGCATGTCCTCGTTCTGCGCCACCGAGACCTGCGCCAGGTTCGCCTGGAGGAGCGAGTTCAGCAGTTCGTCGAAGCCGTGCACCTGCTCCGCGACCCGGGCCAGGTGGTCGGCGACGTCCCGGAAGTACTTCTGGATGTCCGGGTCGACCAGCCGCTGGAGCGGTTCGGACAGCTGCTGCATCGGGCGCAGCAGTGGCACCACGGCGCGCTTGAACTCCAGGACCTCGCGCTTGAGTTGGTAGACCCGGCCGACGTCGGCGCTGCGTCCGCCCTTGGCCGAGAAGACGCCGTACTCGATCTCGTCCACGTCGTTCTGGAGCCGCTCGGCGACCAGCAGGTAGTTGTCCACGACGTGGTCGGCGATCGCGTGCAGCACCGCCGCGGGCCCCTTGGCGAGCAGCCCGGCCTCGTCCGCGTCCGCCTCCAGCCGGTGGCGCAGCTCCTGCAACGAGCCGTGGCCGCCGTGCCGGACGGTGATCACGAAGTCCCGGCCGGCGAAGACCATCAGCTCGCCGGTCTCCACCACCTCGCTGGTGGGCGTGAGTTGGTCGTGCTCGACGTAGCGGATGGTCTTGAAGACGGCGAACAGCACGTCGTCGTAGCGCTCGACCTTCGGCCGCTGGTGCGCGTGCACCGCGTCCTCGACCGCGAGCGGGTGGAGGCCGAAGCGCTGGGCGATCCCCTCGAACTCCGCCTCGGTCGGCTCGTGCAGCCCGATCCAGCTGAACGACCCCTCGCCCTCGGGGAATTGGTGTGCGGCCTTGACCCGGCGGGCGGCCTCGCGCGGGCTGCACGTCTCGCCCCTGCGCCTGCCGTGCTGGTAGACCGCGCAGTCCACGACCGCCGAGGCGGCGTCCTCGGGGACGTCGTAGACGCCGGCCGCGCCGCGACGGCGGGTGGTGCGGACGGCGGCGCGCAGGCTGTTGATCATCGACATGGCAGGCTCCCAGAGGCAGGAACCGTCGTGCGGCGACGTGGAAGAAGAAACGTTCGGCCGCGGAACGACGGCGGAGAACACCGGTGAAGAAGGGGATGAAAGTGCTCTCCCGGCCGGTCCGTTCACCGTGGGGCCTGCGCCCGGGGCTACCGCGGCTGATTCAGCCGGTTGGGCCCGCGGGGCGAGGGGTACGGGGAAGTCGGGGCCGGGCAGAGCTGCCGGTACTGCATGGTCGGCCGGTATCCACCGCAACCACCTCCTTCGCGCCGCCGCCCCGGGACGAACGATCCCGGTGGCCAGTCGCTCACCCTAACAGCTGACCGGGCGTCGACGCCGACGGGTTTCCCAGAGGTTTCCCAAGGTTTTACGGGATCCGGTACCGCCCCCCGCCCGCGACCGCCCCCGACCTGCCCGGACGCGGCCCGCGCAGCCCCGGGGGTTACGCTCACCGGCATGGCGCACGACTTCCCGTCCTTCGGCGATCCCCACGGCGGCAGCTCCCCCGCGCTCTCCCGGGAGGCGGTGCTGGCCGCCGTCGAGGCCCGGCTGATCTCCACCCTCGGCGAGCCGGACGGCCGCGCCGCGGTCACGTTCCTCGGCGCCGACCGGATCGAGGTGCTGCGCTTCGGCCCGGACGCCCAGGGCCTGGTGCGGTACGCGACGCTCGGCATGTCCGCCGCGCCGATGGCCGACCCGACCTCGCCGGTCGCCGACCAGGTGCGCGGCCCTCGCGTCGAACTGCTGCTGACCGTCAGGGGCGGGCGCGACAGTGTGCTGCGCACCCTGGCGACCTTCGCCGCGACCCCGCAGGTCGAGGGCCTGGTGGTGGCCCCGGGGGGCTCGCTGGACCTCGGTTCCCCGCTCTGGGACGGCGCGCCCTTCACCTCGGTGCTGGCCGCCGAACCCGGGGGCCTGGTCGAGGACCTGGAGCTGGCCGAACCGGCCGATCCGGTCCGCTTCCTGCCGCTGCTGCCGATGACGCCCAACGAGGCGGGCTGGAAGCGGGTGCACGGCGCGGCCGCGCTCCAGGAGCGCTGGCTGGACCAGGGTGCCGACCTGCGCGACCCGGACCGGCGCGGCGTCCGGCTGGACTGACGCCGGATCGGGCGGGGGCGGCGGAAACGACCGGAGCCCGGAGCAGGGGACTCAGTAATCCCTTGCTCCGGGCTCCGGTTCGGCTCAGCGCTCGATCGGCTTCATGCCGGTGGCCTGCGCCACCAGCGCCTCGTACACCTCGGGGTCGGTGGTGTACTCGCCGAGCCGGACGGTCTTGCGGGCGCCGTGGTAGTCGCTGGAGCCGGTGACCAGCAGGCCCAGCTCGCCGGCCAGGCCGCGCAGCCGCACCCTGGTCTCCTCGTCGTGGTCGGTGTGGTCGACCTCCAGCGCGGCCAGCCCGGCCGCCGCGAGGTCGGCGATCACCTGGTCGGAGACCGTCCGGCCGCGCTTGACCGCGCCCGGGTGGGCGAACACCGGCACCCCCCCGGCCGCCCGGACCAGCCGGACCGCCTCGACCGGGTCGGTCTCGTGCTTGCGGACGTCCGCCCGCCCGCCGTTGGCCAGCCAGTCGGCGGTGAAGGCATCCGAGACGGTGGCCACCACGCCCGCCTCGACCAGCGCGCTGGCGATGTGCGGCCGGCCGACCGAGCCTTCCCCCGCGATCCGCTGCACCTGCTCCCAGCTGATCTCCGCGCCGAGCTCCCGGCAGCGTTCCACGATCGCCCGCCCGCGCCGGAACCGGTCGGTGCGCACCAGCTCCCGCTCGCGCGCGAACGCCGGCTCCTCGGGGTCGAACAGGTACGCCAGCAGGTGCATGCTGATGTCCTCGACGACGCAGGACAGTTCGGCGCCGGGGACGACGGTCAGCCGGGTGTCACCGGGCAGCGCGTGCACGGCCTCGGCGGCCTCGGCGTGGCCGGCCACGGTGTCGTGGTCGGTCAGCGCCACCACGTCGAGGTTCGCGGCGATGGCGGCCGCGACCAGTTCGGACGGGCTGTCGGTGCCGTCGGAGGCGTTGCTGTGGGCGTGCAGGTCGATGCGCACGGATCAGGCTCCTCGGGGCTCGCGGGTGCCGCCAGGATAGGCCGTCACGCCCCGGGAGCGGGGGCCGGTCCGG
This sequence comes from Streptomyces sp. CBMA156, assembly GCF_014596515.1. Classification (GTDB taxonomy): domain Bacteria; phylum Actinomycetota; class Actinomycetes; order Streptomycetales; family Streptomycetaceae; genus Kitasatospora. The sequence continues at coordinate 3,265 of NZ_MSJQ01000026.1, read as the reverse complement.
CTGTCCGGGCTCCCGCCCGCCGGACGGGACGTCGGACCGGACGCGGGACCGGACGCGGGCGGGACGCCGGGCGCACGACGGCAGTCCGAGGACGGGCCTACCCGAGCAGCCGCGGGGAGAGCGCCCCGCAGGGCAGCAGGCCCAGCTCGGCGCCGGCCTCCCGCAGATCGGTGAGCACCAGTTCGTCGTACATCACCAGCGCGGACTGCTCGGGCCAGGCGACCGCCCAGAGCCAGAGCCCGCGGGCCTCGCCGGCGAACACCGCGCGGTCGGCCGGGGCGTCCGGGACGTGGAACATCGGGGTGGGCCGGCCGGCGGCCATCAGCTTGGCGTCGGCGGGCTTGTAGAGGCCGACGGAGTCGCCGGGGTCGGGCCCCGGCAGTCCCGCGTAGCGGGCCCCGAGACCGACCCCGAGCTCCTCGGCGATCAGCACCAGCTCGCCGAAGCCGCCGAGCGGCGCGGGACCGGAGCAGGCGACGGCGGTGGCCCGGGCACCCGAGATGTCGTCGCCGACGTGGGCGATGCCGGTGTAGAGCCAGCCGACCGGGAGCGGCCAGGGCAGCCAGACGGGGACCTGTGAGCGGGCGACGGCGACGCCCAGGGCTTCCACACTGGGGGGCAGTACGGGCTGCATCGGGTGGACCGCTCCGTGCCGGTCGCACTGCCAGGTGTCTGAGAACAGACCGGGGGCGCGGACCCGACCGGCGCACCTCGGGCAGCTTGGCTCGCCCCTCATAGCCGTCAACGCTCCTCCCTCCGGACCGCCGCGTCAAGGACGATCACCCGTACGGAGGGCTCGGCGGAACCTGTCGGTGGCGGTCGCCCGGCCGGCGCCCGGTGGGCGCTTCGCGGGCGGCTCCCGTTGGGGGATGTCCCGTCCCGGGCGGCGGCAAACGTCCGGGGCTCCGGGGCCGGACACACTGACGCCCCGTCATCGGCGAATGCGGTGACAGGGCGTCAGTCGGGTATCGGAACGTCCGGATCGGACGCTCCCGGCTCGTCGGCGGCGGGTGAGGACTCCCGTTCGGGGGCGCCGCGCCGGGTCAGATGGTCGGGCACGGACGGATGAGCAGGCGTTCGCCCGTACGGGCGGCGGCCTGGACGAACTCGCGCACGGTGGCGGCGTCGGCGATCAGGCTGTCGGCGGCGGAGCCGTCGGGGCCGTCGAGTCGGACGATCTCGAAGCGCATGGTCTGTGTCATGGGCGTCTCCTTTCCTGGCCCCGCGGGGCGGGGCGGCTGCGGCTGAGTCGGTATCAGCCCTTCAGGGGTCCTGCGGATCCGGCGGTGAGGCCGGACCGGGCGGGTCGTCGTCGCGCGTGCGGCGGTCTGCTGCGGCAAGGGCTCCCCCTGCTTGCCTGGTGCGTCCAGTGCCTCGTGAACCACGGTGACGTGGCGGTGCTACCGGGCCGTTGCCCGTCCGTGACGTCCGGGTTTCGGATGGTCGGCGCCGTGCCGGAGGCCGGCGATGATTCCCGGACAGAATCAAAGATTACCGTAACTAACGAATTTTGTCCTGTGTTGAAGCCGGTCGAAGTTGAAGAAGTGGTACAGACCACTTCTCGGCGAACGGGGGAACCGGCCAGCAACGGAGCGGGTCGGTCAGGCCCAGAACGCGGCCAGTGCCTCGGCCGTGGCGGCCGGCCGTTCGGCGTTGGGGGAGTGCCCGGCGTCCGCGACCACCACCCGGCGGGCGCCCAGCCGCTCGGCCATCGCGGTCTGCTCGTGGACCGGCCAGGCGTAGTCCCGCACCCCGGACAGCACCAGCAGCGGCAGCCCGGCGGTGACGGCGGCCAGCTCGGCCACCCGGTCCGGCGCGGCGACCAGGTGGCCGCCGGTGACCGTCAGCGACTGCGGCACGTTGGCCAGCCAGCGCCGGTGCAGGAACTCCGCGACGGCCGGCTCCCGGTCCGGCCTCGGCCGCCCGCTCTGCGCCTCCAGCTGCCGCATGACCTGCCAGATCTGCTCCAGGTCCATCACCTGCAAGGCGTCCAGCAACAGCTTGGTACGGGCCGCCTCGGCCGGGTCGATCGCGCCGGGACCGGTGGACACCAGGGTCAGCGACCGCCAGGGCAGCGGGCCCTCGGCCGCCGCGGCGAGCACGGCCTCGCGCACCACCTGGCCGCCGAAGGAGTGCCCCAGCAGGTGCAGCGGGGCGCCGTCGGCCGCCAGGGCCCCGGTCAGCGCCCGGACGTCCGCGCCGAGCGCCCCGACCCGGTACGCCGCCGGGTCGTCCGGGCCGCCGGTCTGGTACTGCCCGCGCTGGTCCACCGCGGTCACCCGGTACCCGGCGGCGGCCAGCGGCTCCAGCAGCGCGATGAAGTCCTCCTTGCTGCCGGTGAACCCCGGCACCAGCAGCGCCGAACCGCGCACCGGCCCGTCCGGCTCCGCCCGCAGTGCCGCGAACTCGCCGCGCCCGGTCACCACCCGCTCGGCGCGCGCGCACCCGGGCAACGTCAGAAACGGCGGCGTGCTCATGGGCTGTTCTCCTGGCTGTCCTGCCGGTGACCTGCTGTCCCGCCGGCGACTCCCCGACGCCCCGAGCTTAAGGCCGTGGACCGCGGCCCCCGCCGGGCCGCGTCGTCGGGCCGGGAACGCCCGAGGGGGCGGGCCCGGCCGTGGTGGCCTGGCCCGCCCCCTCGGGGGAGACGCGGGGAGTGTCAGCTCTCCGGGCTGGCCTCCACCGGCGCGGCGGCCTTGCGGGCGCGGGTGCGCTTGCGCGGCGCCGGGACCTCGGTGGCGGCCTCGGTGACCGGGGCCTCCGGGGCGGTCTCGGCGACGGCCTTCGGCTTGCGGGCCCGGGTGGCCTTCTTGACCGGGGCCGGGGCCTCGGTGGCGACGGCCTCGACGGTCGCAGCCGCCTCGACGGCCTCGGCCTTCGGCTTGCGCGCGCGGGTGGCCTTCTTCGCCGGGGCCGGGGCCTCGGCGACGACCACATCGGCGGCGGCCTCGACGGCCTCCGCCTTCGGCTTGCGCGCACGGGTGGCCTTCTTGGCCGGGGCCGGAGTCTCGGCGACGATCGCCTCGGCGGCGGCCTCGACGACCGCGACCGCCTCGGCGACGACCTCGGCGGCCTCCGCCTTCGGCTTGCGGACCCGGGTACGGGTGGCCTTCTTGGCCGGGGCCGGAGCCTCGGCGACGACTGCCTCGGCCACGACCGGCTCGGTCACGACGGGCACGGCGACGGGCTCGGCCACGACGGGCGCGACGGCGACGGCCTCGGCGACCGGAGCCGCCTCGACCACCGCGACGGCCTCGGCCGCCGC
>NZ_MSJQ01000259.1 GCF_014596515.1 Streptomyces sp. CBMA156 | reverse complement strand
AGGCTGCTCGGCACGGCCCCCACCGCCACGGCGCTGGCCGAGGTGCACCCCTGGCGCCTGGCCGCGGCGGTCACCGAACTCGGCGCCGCGCTGCCGGAGCACCTGGCCCGCTGGGGCCGACTGGCGCACAGCGGCATCGCCACCGTCCCGGTGGTCGACGGCGAGGTGCTGCCCGGGTCCCCGTGGTCGGCGCTCGGCGACGGCGTCGAGCTGCTGGCCGGTCACACCCGGGACGAGTTCCGCCTGTTCAGCGTCCTCAGCGGCCGGCACGGCGGCTTCACCGAGAAGGAGGCACGCCTCGCCCTTGAGCTGTTCGCCCCGGCGCCGGACGGCCCGGACGCCTACCGGACCGCCCTCCCGGGGGCGACCCCCTCCGAACTCCTCGAAGCGGTCTGCTCCGACGCCCTGTTCCGGGTGCCGTCCCTCCGGCTGGCCGAGGCCAACGCGGCGGCCGGCGGCACCTCGTACCTCTTCGAACTCGCCCTGCCCGCCGCCGCCCTCGGCGGCGTCTTCGGCGCCTGCCACAGCCTGGACGTACCGCTCGCCTTCGGCTCCCTGGACAGCCCGACGGCGCGACAGTTCCTCGGCGACCCGCCCGCGCCGGAGGTGGTCCGGGTCTCGGCGGAACTGCGGCAGGCCTGGGTCCGGTTCGCCACCACCGGCGACCCGGGGTGGCCCGCCTTCGATCCGGACGAGCAGCTCACCCGGGTCCTGGACGCCCGCTCCCGGACCGTCCGCTACCCGGAACAGACCGCCCGCCGGATCTGGGCGGGGCACCCGCTCACCGCCTACGACCTGCGCTGACGGCAACACCCGGGCCGGGCGAGCGGTTCGCACGGACGGCACACCCGTACACACCGCTCGCCCGCCCGTCCGGCGAAGCCCACCGTCCGCCGGGCCCCACCGTCCGCCGGGCCCCACCGTCCGGCCGCTACGCCGCCGAGGCGTCCAGCAGCTTCAGCAGCTCGGTGGCCACCAGGGCCGAGGAGGCCGGGTTCTGACCGGTCACCAGGTTGCGGTCGACCTCCACATGCGGCGCCCAGGGCTCGCCCTCCTCGAAGTCCACGCCGATCCCGGCCAGCCGGTCCTGGAGCAGCCAGGGCGCCCGGTCGGCCAGGCCGGCCTGGGTCTCCTCGGCGTTGGTGAAGCCGGTCACCCGGTACCCGGTGAAGGGCGACCCGCCGTCCGCGGTCCGTGCGGCGAGCAGCGCCGCCGGGCCGTGGCAGACCACCCCGAGCGGGCGCCCGGAGGCCAGCGCCCGGGTGAGCAGCCGGCCGGAGTCGGCGTCGACCGCCAGGTCCTCCATCGGACCGTGACCGCCGGGGTAGTACACGACGTCGTAGTCGGCCGGGTCCACCTCGGCCAGCACCAGCGGCTGCCGGAACTCGGCGATCTTCTCCACCTCCTCGGCCATCGCCGGGTCGGTCAGGCTGGCCCGGTCCGCGACCGGGACGACGCCGCCCGGGGTGGCGGCGGTGACCCGGTGGCCGGCCTCGGTGAAGGCGCGGTACGGGACGACCGCCTCCTCCGCCCAGAAGCCGGTCGGGTGCGCGGTGCCGTCGTTCAGGGTCCAGGACCTCGAACCGGTCAGGACGAACAGGATGTCGGCCATGGGTGATGCCTCCAGGGGTGCCGCGGTCTGTGCCGCGACGGCCCGCCGCGGCGCTCACGGCGTCGACGCTAGACGCGCCCGGCCCGCGGGGACCAATGGGCCACGCGATACGGGACATCGGGATTCCGATACCTCACCCGGACCGGTCGGACCGGGCGACGCACCGACCGTCGAACCGGCCGACGACCTCACCTTCCGGCCCGTCGTCGAGCCATCGGAATCCCGTAGGCTCACCGGCATGAGCGATCGGCCGGCCACCGGCTCGGGCCCCCTGGACCTCAACCAGCTGCGCACCTTCCTCGCCGTGCACCGCGCGGGCTCCTTCACCGCGGCCGCGCACCTGCTGGGCCTGTCCCAGTCCACGGTGACCGCGCAGATCCGGGCACTGGAGCAGCGGCTCGGCCGGGAGCTGTTCGAACGGCGGGCGCGCGGGGTCAGCCCGCTGCCGTACGCCGACGACCTCGCCGCCCGGCTGTCCGGGCCGCTGGACCGGCTCGCCGGGCTCGCCGACGGGCGCGGCGGGGGCGTGCCGGAGCCGGTGCACCTCGCCGGGCCGGCCGAGTTCCTCGGCACCGTGCTGCTGGCGGAGCTGGCCCCGCTGGTCGCCGGGGGGGTCCAGCTGCGGGTGAGCAGCGGGCTGACCGACCCGCTGCTGGCGGAACTGCGCGCCGGGCGGCACGACCTGGTGGTCGCCACCCGGCGCCCGCGCGGCCGGACGCTGCTCGCCGAACCGCTGGCCGACGAGGAGTTCGTCCTGGTCGCGGCCCCGGTCTGGGCCGAGCGGCTGGCCGGCCGGGAACTGCCCGACGCGCTGGCCGAGGTCCCGCTGCTCAGTTACGCCGAGGACCTGCCGATCGCCCGCCGCTACTGGCGGCACGTCTTCGGCCGGCGGCTGCACACCCGGGCGGCGGTCACCGTGCCGGACCTGCGGGCGGTGCTCGCGGCGGTGACCGCGGGCGCGGGCTGGAGCGTGCTGCCCGGCTACCTGTGCCGGGCCGAACTCGCCTCCGGGGCACTGCGGTTGTTGCACGAGCCGGCCGATCCGCCGATCAACACCGCCTACCTGGTCCGCCGCCCGGCCGGCTCGGCCAACCCGCACGTCGGCCTGGTCCGCGAGCGCCTGCTGGCCACCGCCCGTAGCTGGAACTGACCACCGCGGCGCGCCCCTGCGTCAGACCGCCAGGTCCCGCCGCTCCAGCAGCCGGAAGGCCGCGGCCAGCCCGAGCAGCCCCACCCCGATCAGCACCCCGAAGGACGCCCACGGCACCCCGCCGTGGCCGAGCACGTCGCCGGGCGCGTAGTAGTGGAACGGGCTGAGGTAGCGCAGCGGCCTGGCCGGGGACCAGGCCAGCGCGACGAAGTTGAGCGCGAAGCCGACCGCGCCGAAGGCGACGGCCGCGCCGATCACGTGGGCCCGCCGCCGGCTGAGCGCGGAGACCGCCAGCACCGGTCCGGTCAGGCAGAACGCGAGGGCGCAGCCGAGCAGTCCGGCGGTGAGCACCGCGGTCACCGGGACGGCCTCGCGCAGTTTCGCGGAGAACGCCACCCCGAGCGCGAGGGTGAGCGTGGCGGCGGCGTTGAGCAGCACCGTGGCGGCGACCAGGGCGCCGGCCCGTTCGGCGAGCAGCCGGCGGCGGGAGACCGGGCGGGTCATCAGCAGCTCGATGGTGCCGGACTCGACGTCGGCCGCGACGGCGGCGGCGCCGAGCGAGCCGATCACGGTGAGCTGGAGGGCGATCCAGAACGGGTGGGTGAGTCCGGCGCCGAGCAGGCCCGGGTAGCTGGCGATGGAGACGTCGCCGTTGGAGCCGCTGAAGGCCCGGAAGGCACCGGGCGGGTTGCGGCGTTCGGCGCCGAACAGGTCGCCGGGCGGGATGGTCCCGGCGATCACCACGATCAGGGTCTCGAAGACGACCATGCCGAGCAGCAGGGAGAGCAGCATCCGGCGCCGCCGGTGCAGGGCGAGCCAGACCAGCGGGAGGCGGCGGTTGACGGTGCCCGGGTTCACGGCCGCTCCTCCTGGTCAGGGCGGCCGTCTTCCTGGTCAGGCCGGCCGTCTTCGTCCGTACGGCCTTCGGTGCCGACCGAGCGGTAGAGGTCGAGGAAGGCCTCGTCCAGGCCCGCCTCCTCCACCGTCAGGTCGGTCACCGACTGCTCGGCGAGCAGCGTGCGCACCGCCCCGACCACCTCGTCCGGCGGCACCAGCAGTTCGACCCGCGGGCCGTCCCAGCGCGGTGCCCAGCGCTCGGCGGCACCGAGCGGCCTGGCGCCCCGCCCGTCGGCGAGGAGCAGCCGGACCCGGCGAGCCCGGGCCTGGCGCAGTCCGGCCACCGAGCGGACGGTCACCAGCCGGCCTTGGCGGACGATGGCGACCCGGCCGCAGGTCCGCTGCACCTCGGGCAGCACGTGGCTGGAGAGCAGGACGGTCCGCCCGGCCGCGGTCTCCTCGGCGAGCAGTTCGTAGAAGGTCTCCTGGACCAGCGGGTCGAGCCCCTCGCTCGGCTCGTCCAGCACCACCACGGGGGGCCGGTGCTGGAACGCCTGGACGAGCCCGAGCTTCTGCTTCATGCCCCGCGAGTACTCCCCCACCGGGCGCGCCAGGTCGGCCCGGGAGAGCTTCAGCCGCCCGCACAGCTCGCCCTGGCGCGGCACCGGGGCTCCCTGGAGGGCGGCGAGCAGGTCGAGGGTCTGCTGCCCGGTGAGTTCGGGGTAGAGCCGCAGTTCGCCCGGCAGGTAGCCGATCGAGGGGGCGAGCCGGCCGTGGTCGGCCACCGGGTCGAGGCCGAGCACCCGCACCTGCCCGTCGCTGGGGCCGAGCAGGCCGACCAGGCAGCGCAGCGTGGTGGTCTTCCCCGCACCGTTGGGGCCGAGCAGGCCGAAGACCTCGCCGGCCTCGACCGAGACGTCCAGCTCTTCGATGCCGACCGTGCTGCCGTAGCGCTTGGTGAGCGAGCGCAGTTCGATCACCGGGCCGTCGCCGGGGCCCCGGCGGTCCACGGCTGCGTCGGGGTTCCCCGGCATGACCACCTCCTGTGACGGCTGGCGCTCCCGTGCGGGCCGCGCCCCTGCGAGCGATGCGTCCGCGATGCGTCCGATGCGCATCCAAGCGTGCCCGGGCGGGCGAGTCGAGGGACGCGCCCGGGCCGCCCCGAGGCTCACCCCTTGCAGACGCCCAACGGCACCAGCCGGGCGACCTGCCGGGCGAGCCCGGCGGCCTCGGTGACGGCGGCCACCGCGTCGACGTCCTTGTACGCCTCGGGCGTCTCCTCCGCCAGTGCCCGCCAGGAGGCCGGGCGCACCGCGATGCCCCTGGCCTCCAGATCGCGCTTCAGTTCCTCCCCGCGCACGGTGCGCAGCGCCTGGTGGCGGCTCAGCAGCCGCCCGGCGCCGTGGCAGGCGGAGCGGAAGGCCTCGTTGCCGGGCAGGCCGACCATGACGTACGAGGCGGTGCCCATGGTGCCCGGCACCAGCACCGGCTGCCCGGCCTCCGTCAGGTCGGCGGGCAGCTCGGGGTCGCCGGGCGGCAGTGCCCGGGTGGCGCCCTTGCGGTGCACGCACAGCGTCCGGGGCACTCCGTCCACCTCGTGGGTCTCCAGCTTGGCGAGGTTGTGCGAGACGTCGTAGACCAGCTCCAGTCCGACGCCGAGCGCGGTGGCGAAGGCGCGGCGGGCCGCTTCGGAGAGCAGTTGCCGGTTGGCCCGGCCGTAGTTGGCGGCGGCGGTCATGGCGCCCAGGTAGGCGCGGCCGCGCGGGGAGTCGACCGGGGTGCAGGCGAGCTGGCGGTCGGGGAGCTCGATCCGGTGGTGGTGCAGTTCGCGGTCCATGGCGCGGACGTGGTCGGTGCAGATCTGGTGGCCGAGGCCACGCGAGCCGCAGTGGATCATGACGCAGACCTGTCCGGGCCGCAGTCCGAAGGCGGCGGCGGTCGCCGGGTCGTGGATCCGGTCGACGGCCTGCACCTCCAGGAAGTGGTTGGCCGAGCCGAGGCTGCCGACCTGGTGCAGCCCGCGCTCGACGGCCCGGGTGCTCACCTCGCCGGGGGCCGCGCCCGGCAGCACGCCGCCGTCCTCGCAGCGCTCCAGGTCGCGGGGTACGCCGTGGCCGTGCTCGACGGCGTACCGGGCGCCGCCGAGCAGGAGGTCGTCCAGTTCCTCCGATCCGGAAAGCTGCCACAGGCCGCCCCGGCCCAGCCCGCGCGGGACGGTGCGGTCCAGCAGGTCCATCAGGCGCCCGATCCGCTCCGGGCCGAGTTCGTCCCGGCCGACGCCGGCCGCCAGCAGCCGCACCCCGCAGGAGATGTCGAAGCCCACTCCGCCGGGCGAGACCACCCCGCCCCGCTCGACGTCGGTGGCGGCGACCCCGCCGATCGGGAAGCCGTAGCCCCAGTGCACGTCGGGCATCGCGTAGGAGGCGCGGACGATCCCCGGCAGCGTCGCCACGTTCGCCACCTGCTCCAGCGCCTTGTCCCCGGCGGCCTGCGGCAGCAGCGCGCGGGACGCGAACACCACCCCTGGCACCCGCATCGGCGGGCGCGGCTCGATCCGCCACCGGTACCGGCCCGCCTCGGCCAGTGCGATCTCCACCTCGCTCACCCCGCTCCGCTCTGCCGCTCCCGCCGGCTCGTCCCGCCCGCTCGTCCCGCCGGCCGGCACCGGCGGCTCAGACGTCCACCGTGGCCCGGCAGGTCCAGCCGTCCGGCCCGGCGCTCAGGTCCAGGTCGTGCAGTGAGACGGCCTTGGGCACGGCACCGACCAACGCGGCGGTGGAGGCGTCGGCCATCCGGAAGCGGGCGGTCACCCTGCGGGCGCCGTCCAGGCCCTCGATCGGGCCGATCGCCACCGCGACGGGCAGTTCGCCGTCGGCGTCCATCCGGTAGACGACCTCCTCCAGGACGCCCGCGAGCAGGTCCGGGTCGCTCACCGCGAGGACGGTGCAGGCGCGCTCGCCGACGATCCGCGCGCCGCCGAGGTCGGCGAAGCTGCCGACGACGGCGTGCACCAGTTCGCCGATGCAGCCCTCGGCCGTCGGCGCCCAGGCCTCGACCCGCAGGTCCGCCGTGTGCGGCACGCTCCGGTGGCCGCGTCCGGACCGGCCCGCGGGCTGGTGTCCTGCCACGAGCGACACCTCCCGCACCCGTTGCCGTCTTCCCTCCAGCGTCGTCCCGCGGGCCGCCCGGGGGCAAGTGCGGGTCGGCCCCGCCGGGGCCGACCAGGGGCGGGCCCTCGGCCTCACCGTGGGCCACGACGTCGCCGCAGGCCTGACTCTCGTGGCGCCGCCCGGCCGGACGACAGCCGAGCTCTCCAGGGGGTGTTGGTGGTGGCTTCAGTGCTGGATCAGGCCACCGACCGGGACAGGAGCAACGTGGCCGGTTGCCGGAAGTGTCCGCGCCAAGGCGAGGCCGATGTCGACCAGCGATGACCGACGCAGATCGGCGACATCGGGGATCGGAGTCCAGACCGACTCGGCGATCCCGCCGTTCGGCTCGGGCCGGAGTCGGCCGGCGACGATCCGGACACCGTAGAAGACGCCGACGTTCTGATGCTCGGGTCCGCCGGGGACGGCCCGTTCGGCCGCAGGGATCACCCTTGAATCCACACCCAGCAGACGTTCGACCACCGCCTCGCAGCCGGTCTCCTCAGCCACCTCCCGGACCACGGTGTCGAACGGATCCTCTCCGTGCTCGACCCTGCCGCCCGGAAGAGTCCAGGTGGATTCGCCCTTGGGTGACACGTGACGGGCGATCAACACCTGTCCGTCCTCGATGCACACGGCATACGCCGCCAACCGGAAACTCATCCCCACACCTCACACCTCCCGACGGACCGTATCCCAACCTCCAAGGTCCGAGCACGGGTTGGGCGGCCCTGCCACGGATACGGGGAATGGCGTTCCGGAGCGGCAGGAGCCGGGTGACGTCGTGGCGGCTGCCGCCGGCCGGGGCGATGGCCGGCGGTGTGCCGCGGCCGGATCCGCGGCCGGATCCAGGGCCTTTGAGGACACCGTTCAAGCCGTGGCGTCCGGCGCGGGGCCGTCGGAAGCCGGATTCAGGAAGCGGGGGAGGATCTCTCGGCGGACGGAAGCAGGCAAGGGGTGGTGATCCTCAGGTACATGCGATCCGAGCTGCCGGAGGAGGACGCCGTCGCGGAGTACCGGCGGTTGGGATGGAAGGCGTCGACGAGTGCGTCCGGCTTGCTGTCCACGGTCTCGCGGTAGCCCTTCACCGTCAGGCCCTCGCCGGCCAGCATGTCGCGGATCTTCCTGACCGCCTCCGGGTGCTGTGCCCTTGGCACCTGGCTCTTCACGCTGTACATCAGGATGTACCGGTCGTCGGAGGCGGTTTCACCCTCCTTGCCGGTACACGGGGAGAAGAACGCGTCGACGGTCGCCGGGTCGGTCTCGATTCCGGCGGTCCGGGCCATGTGCTCGGTGATCTGCTGCGCCCAGGCCTGGGCGTCGGTCTTGGATTTCACGGGTGGTGTGTCGCTTCTGTTGGCGGGGTGGGCGGATGAGCATCCGCCGAGCGCCGCGAGCAGGAGCGCGGTGGCGATGATTCGCCTGGGGGTACGGGACGCGCTGGCAGTCATGGTGGTCCTGATTCGGCGGTCGGTTGGGCCGGCTGCGCGCGGGGGCGTCACTTCAGGTATCGAGGGGCGAGTGTCGGCTGGCGATACTGTGCCCCATCAGGGTCAGGTAGCTTCAGGAAAGGGCCTGGGTCCTGGCCCCGAGGGAGGCCAGGTAGGCGGCGGTCAGCTCCGGGGTGGCCAGCCAGGCCGCGTGGTCGCTCGGCTCGGCGTAGGTGTTGGCGAGCCGGCGGCCGACCTCCGGGTGCTCGGCGGCGGCCGCGAACACGCCTTGGAGGTGGTCCGGCACGTTCAGCATGGCGGCCGTGAACTCCACGCTGTGGCGGGCCTGTTGCTGCCAGAACCGTTCGGCGGTGCGGCACATCCAGTCGGCCGTGAAGGGGGCGTCGCCGTGCTCGACGATCGCCCGGCGGTAGGCCTCGGCCGCCCGGGCCGCGTTGTTGGCGCCCTGCCCGGTGATCGGGTCGGTGACCACCACCGCGTCGCCGAGGCCCAGCACGTGGACGGCGTCCACTCCGGAGCCCAGCTCCGCCACCGGGTGCCGGACCACCGGGGTGACCGCGCCGGACAGCCCGGCCCCGGCGTCCGTCGGCTCGGCCGCCGTCCACAGCTCCGCCTCCCAGGGCAGGTACTCGGCCAACAGCTCCCGGATCCTGGCCAGGTGGACGTCCGGCGGCGGGGCGTCGCCGAACGCGTCCAGCGGGCCGCCGGGCAGTGCCTCCCAGAGCAGGATGTCGCAGGGCCCCGAGAGGGTGAGCGCCGGTTGCAGGTACAGCTCACCGAGGCCGGGCAGGGCGTTCATCCGGGCCTGCGGCCCGGCGGCCGGATCGGGCGAGGCGACGCCGTGCGCGTACAGGCAGGACAGCGACCGCTGCGGCCGGTCGAAGGGCGAGCGGGCGGCGTCGCGGGCGAAGACCCCGGACAGTGCGCCGCGCCCGGCCGCGACCACGGTCAGCTCGTGCCGGCGGGCCAGCTCGTGCAGCCCTTCGCGGTCCAGGGCGCGGTACTCGATCTCGCCACCGCGCTCGGCCAGCAGCTCCAGCCAGCCGGCCAGCTTGAGCCGCTGGTCCACCGACTGGGCGGGCTCGTCCAGCGTCATAGTGTACTCCAGCGCCCGTACGCCCGGGGGCGCCGCCAGCACCGCCGCCACCGAGGAGACGGCCGGTGCCCGGTCCGCCCAGAGGTCCAGCCCGGCCGCCGCCTCGATCCGCAGCGCCGGGCCGAACATCGCCTGGGTGGAGAGCACCCGGCCGCCGCGCAGCTGCTCCGGGGTGCGCTCGGCGACCAGCGTCACCCGGCACCCGTCCGCCACCAGCCCGAGCGCGAGCTGGAGGCCCGCCTGGCCCGCTCCGACGACGGCGATCCGGCGCACATGTCCTCCTGGGGTTCCGCTGACTGTCCGTCAACCAGGCACAGTAGTCGAGCGGCCACGCTCCGGTCACCGGTGCGGACACATCCGTTCGACGGACGGCCGGGTGGTCGGCGGCCAGGTGGCCGGCCGGAGCGCCCGCCCGTACCGGCTCAGCGGCTCTGGCTGGATGGCGGCTACGTCAATGCCGTCGATGCCGGTCTGGTGGGCCGGGGGCCGCGCACGAAGGCCTGGAGGTCGTCGCGGTGCCCCGCGACGCGGATGTGAAAGGGTCCCGGGTACTGCCCCGCAGGTGGGCGGTGGAGCGGACATTCGCCTGACTGGGACGGTACGGACGGTTGGCACGGGATGACGGGCGCGAGACCGCGCACGCCGAAGCGATGACCGAGGTCGCCATGATCCGCCTCATGGCCGCCCGCCTCGCCGGCGAGGCGATCGAACCGCGCGGCCCCATCGAGACCGAAGCAGCCCGCCGCCTCGCCGACGACCTCAAGAACGAGTGACTACCCAGTCACCCGGCGCCTTCTCAGTCGAGGCGACGCCAGTTGATCCATGAGCCGTTGTCGTTGCGGGTGATCTCGTACAGGTGGCCGTCAGCCCAGCGGGCGCGGAAGTCCAGGGTGCCGGAGCCGTCGACGTACAGCCGGATCTCGCTCGCGAGGTCGCCCCCGAACGAGACCCAGTCGCTGAGGACGCCCGACGGGCTGATCCACCGCACCCACATGGCGTTGTCGGTCCCGACCGCGAAGACGTGGTCGACGCCGTTGATGGTGTAGTAGAGGGGGTCACCCAGCGCGCCGCCGCACTTGACCGGGCCGCCGGCCACGTCGAGGGACCTCACCTCGATCTTGGTGGTGCTGCAGTGGACGCGGGGGAACTTCGCGGGGACGGCCTGTGCCGCCGTCGCGGTGGCGACCGCGCCGCCCAGCGTCGCGCTCAGGAGTGCCATCGCGACGGCGGCGGTCTTCTTGATCCTCATCATCCGTATCTCCTCGGTGGTGGTGGTCAAGCACTACTGACCATTCGACGCGCTGTCGTCCCCACCCGGTTCAGTCCCGTCCGCAGGACCGTCCGCTCCTGCCCCGTCGGCACGGCGGCCGAGGCTGCGGGTCCCGGCCGTCGGCCGCCCGCACCCGCTCGCGCGGGGCATCGTGAACGGCTCGCACGAACACGTACACATGGTGGTGATCTTCGCAGTCGAGGCGCCCGCGAAGATCACCATCCGAAAGTCACCCCACGCGGTTGGTCAATCACCCGACACTCCCTCAGCCGCGCAGGTGAGCGGTGAGCACCCGCACCACGGCCTCGGTCTCGTCGGCCAGGTAGAAGTGCCCGCCAGGGAAGACCCGCAGGTCGAAGGCGCCGGTGGTGTGCCCCTCCCACAGGGAGACCTGCTCGATGGTGGCGTTCGGGTCGTCGTCCCCCGCCAGGGCGGTGATCGGCAGCGACACGGTCGCGTCCGGGGCGCAGCGGTAGGTCTCGATGGCCGTGTAGTCGGCCCGCAGGCTCGGCAGGATCATGTCGCGCAGCTCGGGGAAGGCGAGGATCTGCTCGTCGGTGCCGCCGAGTTCGATCATCTTGGCGAGCAGTTCCCCGTCCGGCAGCCGGTGCATCCGGCTCTCCCGGGGCACCGAGGGCGCGCGGACGGCCGAGACGAACAGCCGGTCGGGCCCCCGTACGCCGTCACGCTCGAAGCACCGGGCCGTCTCGAAGGCGACGGCGGCGCCCATGCTGTGCCCGAAGAAGGCGAGCGGCAGGTCCGTCCAGTCCCGCAGTTCCCGGTAGAGCTGCTCGGCGAGCCCGGTCACCGAGTCGATCGTCGGCTCGCCGATGCGGTTCTGCCGGCCCGGGTACTGGACGGCGAGCACGTCGGCGTGCGGCGCCAGGGCGTTGGAGTACTCCAGGTAGTAGCTGGCCGAGCCGCCGGCGTGCGGGAAGATCACGACCCGGGCGGGCGCGGAGTCGGACGGGTTGAACCGGCGGAACCACGGATTGTCGACGGCGGCGCTGGGCATGCGGGGTGTGACCTCTCTCCGTGGCGGACTCTGCTGGCCCCAGTCTGGCAGTGCCGGGAGTGGCGGCGGGGGCGTTCCGGCGATCATGGCCCTTGGTCGGCCGGTTTCCGCCGGTGCCCGCCCGGCTCGGCCCGGCCCGCCGGCCCGAAGCGCACCGTCGTCGCGCGGGAGCGGGAGACGGCGTCGAGCAGCAGCACCGAGGAGGCCTCCGGTGTCGGCATCGGCCCGCCGGAGCGCACGTGCCGGGTGAAGGCGGCCAACAGGCGCTCCAGGCCTCGGCGGTGGCGGGCGAAGACCCGGGTGGAGGCGTGCCGGCCGCGCGCCCGCTGCCCGTCCAGCGCGGTGGCGGCGCCGACGTCCAGCAGCACCAGGTGCAGTTGCCGGCCCCGGCGTCCCGCCTCCCTGGCCAGCCAGCGCCGCATCCAGGCGCGGCTGCCGCAGTCGTGCACCAGCAGCGGACCGCCGCCGCGCACCGAGGCGCGCAGCAGCCGGAAGTGCTCCAGCCGGGCCCACGGCCGGTATACGGCGTACGGCAGGGCCGCGGGCATCACGGCTTCGCAGGCCTCGTGCGCCGTCCGCGGGTCCACGGCCCTGACGGCCGCCCCGGACCAGCGCCGCAGCAGTGTGCTCTTCCCGGCTCCCGGCAGTCCCGACACGACCACGACGGCGTCGGCCGGGTAGGCGGTGACGAACCCCGCCCCGGCCTCGCCCCGCAGGTCGACCACGCCGCTCGGCACCACGACCGCATCCACCCCGCTGCCCACCCGCCCGAGCCTCCGTTCACTTCCGCCCGGGAACCCTAACAACAGCGTCCGACGGTCCGCCCGCCCCGGCCGCGTCCGGGCCCGGGCCCAGCGGTGCCCGGGTGGCCCGGATCGACCGCGGGGCATTCCTGGGGCCGGGGATCCACTACGCTGACGGACCGTCAGACAGGAGGCGGGCCATGGCGGAGACGGGTCCGACGTACACCGGGCTGGTCCTGGACGGGCTGGCGCGCGATCCCGGCCGGGTGGCGATCCGGTTCGGGGACGGCACGTGGACCGGGCAGCGGTGCCTGGACCTGGTCCACCGCGCCGCCCGGGCGCTGGAGCGGGCCGGGCTCGGGCGCGGGGACGGGGTGACGGTGCTGGCCGGCAACCGGCCGGAGGCGCTGCTGGTACGGCTGGCCGCGAACCAGTTGGGCTGCCGGGTGGCGCTGCCGTTCCCGGACGGGCCGGTCGCGGAGCAGGTGGCGCTGGCGGCGTTCGCCGGGACCTCGGCACTGGTCTACGACCCGCTCCGGTGCGCGGCGGCGGCCGACGGGATCGCCCGGGCCGTGCCCTCGGCCGCCCTGTTCTCCCTGGGCCCGTCGCCGCTCGGGCCCGGGGCGGACCTCCTGGACCTCGCCGCCGGCTGCTCCCCGGCCCCGCTCGAACCCCGGTACCGGCCGGAGGACGTGATGGCGGTGCGGTTCACCGGCGGGACCACCGGGCGCCCGAAGGGGGTGCTGCGCCGCTTCGCCCGGCCGCCGCGCCCGCCGCTGCTGTCCGGCTCGGTCTTCCTGCTCTGCACCCCGCTCTGCCACGGCGGCGGCACCACGGCCGACCTGGCGCTGGCGGCCGGCGGCACGGTGGTACTGCACGACGGGTTCGACGCCGGGGCCGTCCTGGCGGCGGTGGAGCGGCACCGGGTGTCCCGGATGTACCTGCCGCCGCACCTGCTCTACCGGCTGCTGGACCACCCGCTGCTGCCGTCGACCGACACCGGCAGCCTGCGCCGGGTCGGCTACACCGGCTGCGCGCCCTCGCCGCGGCGGCTGGCCGAGGCGACCCGGCGGCTGGGCCGGGTGCTGCACCAGACCTACAGCCTGACGGAGTGCGGGCCGGTCACCCGGCTGGGCCCGGACGAGCACCTGTCCCCGAGGCTGCTGACCACCGCCGGCCGCCCGTACCCGGACACCGGTCTGCGGGTCGTGGACGAGGACGGCGCCGAGCTGCCGCCGGGGGCGACCGGGGAGATCCGCGTCCGCACGCCGACGGCGATGGCCGGCTACTGGCGCGACCCGGAGCTGACCGAACGGGTGCTCAGGGACGGCTGGCTGCACACCGGCGACCTGGGCAGTGTGGACGCGACCGGCTATCTGACGGTGGCCGGGCGCCGGGACCCGATGGCCGTCGTCGAGGGGCACAATGTGTTCCCCCGCGAGATCGAAGAGCCGCTGCGCGGCCACCCCGAGGTGCGCGAGGCGGTGATGTTCACGACCGCCGACCCGGACCGGCTGGAACGGGTGCACGCCGCGGTCGCCCTCGTCCCCGGCTCCCGGCTGACGGCCGGACAGCTGCACCGCTGGGGCCGTGAGCACGGCCTCGGGCGCCGCGCCCCGGACACCCTCCTGCTGCTGCCCGTGATCCCGCTGAACGGCCTCGGCAAGCCGGACCTCGACGCCCTGCGGGCCCAGCTGGACGACGGGATCGGACGGGCCGCCACCGCAGGGGCGCGCGAAGAGGTGTGACGCGCCCCACGAGTGCTTCAAGCGCCCACGCGGGCGACCTCTCGTGCGCCACCCGGCGGGAAGAACCGTCCGTGGGCACTCGATCGTGCGGCCCGATCTGCCGATACATCCACGGCGGCGATGTGCACGCCGGTGCGGGCCGCACCGTCCCCCAGGAGGCACTCCCTTGACCTGGCTTCGCGTCCTGACCGCACTGGGCATCCTCGCCGTGGCGGCCAGTGCCCTGATCGTCTTCGCCCTCTGCACCGCCACCTCCCGCGGCGAGCGCGCCGCGGAGGAGGCACCGCCCGACCTCCGCTCCGACGCGGAGGGCAGCGGCCTCTTCCAGCGGATGGGCGGCGACGGCTGACCGGCCCCGGTGGCGGGCACCGGCTCCCGGTGTTCGGGAGGCGACGGCCGCCTCCCGGACACCGGTCCACCGTCGGAGCGCTCCGGTCAGTGCCCGGCGATGTCGTCCGGCCGGACCTCGATGTGGTCGGCCGCGAGGTCGACCGCCACCCGGTGCTCCATGCCGAGCGACTCCAGGAACTTCACCGGCAGCTGCACCCTGCCGCCGCGGTCCAGCATCACGTACTCGCGCTCGTTCACCGACTCCTCGCCGTGCTCGTCCGTCACCGTGCGGCGCAGCACCTCGCTGGCGGTCCGCCCGTCCCGGATGGCGACCGTGCGGCGGACCTCGCCCGCGACCATCGGGTCGTGGGTGACGATCACGACGGTGGCGCCCAGTTCGCGGTTGACGGTGCGGAAGGACTCGAAGATGATCCCGGCCGTCTCCGAGTCCAGCTCACCGGTGGGCTCGTCGGCGAGCAGCACCGGCGGGTTGTTGGCCATCGCCACCGCGATCGCCACCCGCTGCTGCTGGCCGCCGGAGAGCTCGTTGGGCTTGCGGTGGGCGAGTTCGCCGATCTCTAGGGCCTCCATCAGCTCGGCCACCCTGGCCGCCTGCTGCCTGGCGCCGCCGGCAACCGAGCGGCGGCCGCGCAACTGCATCGGCAGGGCGATGTTCTCGGCCGCCGTCAGGAAGGGCAGCAGGTTGCGGGCGGTCTGCTGCCAGATGAAGCCGACCACCTCGCGCCGGTAGCGCAGCCGCTCCTTGACGGACATCTCCAGCAGGTCGCAGCCCGCCACCGTGGCGGTGCCCGCGGTCGGCACGTCCAGCCCGGCGAGGATCGTGAGCAGCGTGGACTTGCCACTGCCCGAGGCCCCGACCAGGGCGACCAGGTCGCCCTGGCGGATGGTCAGTTCCAGGCCCTGGAGCGCCTGGACCTCCACCCCCTCGGCGCTGAAGATCCGCACCAGCCGGTCGCAGACGATGGCCGCTCCCTCGCCGTACGCCTTGGGCGAAGCGGCGGCGAGGGCCCGCTGCTGGAGCTCCTGGAGGCTGGGGGCCTCGACGACCGTCCGCTCCTGGGGAGTGCTCATCACCGCTCGTCTCCTGTCTCGACTGACTGCTTCATCGCACCGCTCTCCACTGTCCCCGCGGCCCGTGCCGCTGTCACGGCCCGTACCCCGCTCCCGGCCGGTCCCGGCGTGCCCGCCGCTGCACCGGCCGCTGTTCCCGGCCTCATTGCCGCTCCCCCGCCCTCAGTTCGGTGGCGATCTGGCGCCGGCCGGCGACCAGCGTCTCCAGCACCACCCCGAGGCAGACCACCAGGGTCAGGCCGACGGTGGGCAGCAGCACCGGCACCACCGCGGGTGCCAGGGTGTCGCCGACCGGGGCGCCGACCAGCGCCGAGAGGTCGAAGGCGCTCCCGATCAGGGCGACCGCGGCGAGGGCGACGAGCCCACCGCCGAATGCCGCCGCCAGCGTCTGCGGCAGCGCCTCGGCGATGATCAGCGCCAGGCCCTGCCGGGGCCGCAGGCCCATGGTGCGCAGCCGGGCGAGCACGGCCGTGCGGTCCGGCGCGGCCCGCATCAGCGTCAGCAGCACGGCGAGCAGGGCGAACCCGGCGGCGGCGAGGCCCGCGAACCAGAACAGCCGCCCCGCGGCGCGCTGCACCGGGTCGTCGGCGAGTGCGGCGACGGTCTCGCTGCTGCTGTGCACCACGTAGCCGGGGGGCAGGCCCGCGGTGCTCTTCCCCGCCGCCCTGGCCTCGTCGGCGATCAGCTTGGCGAGGCCCGTCGCCTGGTTGCCGGTACCGATGCCGCGCTCCATCAGCAGGGCGCGGACCTGCGCCGGGTCGACGTCGCCGACCGCGAACCACTTGTTCACCTGGTTCGCCCGCTTGAGTTCCGGCAGGTGCTCCGCGGCGGGGCCTGCCGGCACCACGACGAAGGGCTTGCCGGGGTCCGGCAACGCGGGCGTGGCCGCGACGACCCCGGCGACGCTGGTGGTCATCTGGCTGCCGCTGGGCGTGCGCACCTGCGGCGCGCCCGCGCTCAGGTGCTCGGCCAGGTCCCGGCTGAACAGCGCCGGCACCGGGTCGTCCTTGCCGCCCTGCCCCGCCAGCTTGGCCGGGTCGTACCCGCCGACCCCGGCGGTGCGGGAGATCTCCGCGTAGGCGTTCGGTTCGACCACCACCAGGATGGCGTCGGTGGTGCCCCGGTCGGCGCCGATGAAGGTGGCCCGCTCCTGGATCCAGGCACCGGTCGCGGCCCGGACGCCGGGCAGTTCGCCGGCCGCCTTGGTGAAGGCCTCCGGCAGGGTCGCGTAGACCGGGATGCCGACGGACACGTCACCGCCGGTGGCAATGCGCGCGGCCCGTGTCCTGGAGTGCTCCACCGTGTCGAGCACGGTGGCGCCGAAGCCGGTGGCCGTGACGGCGATCAGCAGGGCGAGCAGCGGCAGCGCGGAGGGGCGGCGCCGGCCCGAGTTGTCGCGGGCGGCGCGCACCAGACCGAGGAAGCCGATCAGCCCGCGGCCGCGGCCGGCGAGTGCGGCCAGCCAGCCGACCACGAGCGGTTCGATCCTGGCCAGCACCAGGCCGCCGGAGACGGCGAGCAGCAGCGGGGCGGCCACCAGCAGCGGGTCGACGCCGTCGCCGGCCTGGCCGACGCCCCGGCGGCGGACCTCGGCCACCGCCGCGGCGGTCACGGCCAGCACGGAG
>NZ_MSJQ01000258.1 GCF_014596515.1 Streptomyces sp. CBMA156 | reverse complement strand
GTCGAGGAGCAGCCCGCCGCCGAGCAGCAGGCCCAGCAGCCCGAGCAGCCCGCCGCCGACGAGGCGGGGGAGCAGCCCGAGCCGCAGCCCGAGGAGCCCGCCGAGCCGCGCGGCCCGGCCGCCCCCGGCTACGACGAGGCCGGCCGCGAGGCCGTCCACCAGGTGATCCGCGAGCGCCGCGACGTGCGCAACGGCTTCCGCCCGGACCCGATCCCGCACGAGGTGCTGATCCGCGTCCTGGAGGCCGCCCACACCGCGCCCAGCGTCGGCTACTCGCAGCCCTGGGACTTCGTGGTGATCCGCTCGGCGAAGACCCGCAGGCGGATGCACGCCCTGGCCGAGCACCAGCGCGAGGCGTACGCGGACTCGCTGCCCAAGGGCCGGGCCAAGCAGTTCAAGGAAATCAAGATCGAGGCCATCCTCGAAACCCCGGTCAACATCGTGGTGACCGCCGACCGCACCCGCGGCGGCCGGCACACCCTCGGCCGGCACACCCAGCCGCAGATGGCCCCGTACTCGGCCGCCCTGGCGGTCGAGAACCTCTGGCTGGCCGCCCGCGCCGAGGGCCTGGGCGTCGGCTGGGTGAGCTTCTTCGACGACGAGGCGCTGGTCCGCGAGCTCGGCCTGCCCGAGCACCTGGAGGTCGTCGCCTACCTGTGCGTCGGCTTCGTCGACGAGTTCCCGGACGAGCCCGAGCTGGAGCAGCAGGGCTGGGCGAAGAAGCGCCCGCTGTCCTGGGTCGTCCACGAGGAGCAGTACGGCAACCGCGCGCTGCCCGGCGAGGAGCCGCAGAGCCTGCTCGCCGAGACCCTGCGCGGCATCCGTCCGCTGGACGCCAAGGCGCTCGGCGAGGCCTGGGACCGGCAGAAGCGGATGACCAAGCCGGCCGGCTCGCTCGGCATGCTGGAGATCATCTCGGCCCAGCTGTGCGGCCTGTCCCGCAAGTGCCCGCCGCCGATCCCGGAGCCCGCCTGCGTGGCGATCTTCGCGGGTGACCACGGCGTGCACGCCCAGGGCGTCAGCCCCTGGCCGCAGGAGGTGACCGCCCAGATGGTCGACAACTTCCTGGCCGGGGGAGCGGTGGTCAACTCCTTCGCCAAGCAGATCGGCACCGAGGTCTGCGTGGTCGACGTCGGCGTCGCCTCCGAGCTGCCGGACGCCGTCCAGCAGGGGCGCGCCACCGGCCTGCTGCCGCGCAAGGTCCGTCCCGGCACCGCCGACATGACCCAGGGCCCGGCGATGACCCGGGAGGAGGCCCTCAAGGCCATCGAGGTCGGCATCGAGACCGCCCGCGACCTGGTCGCGGCGGGCAACAAGGCGCTGGTCACCGGCGACATGGGCATCGCCAACACCACCGCCTCGGCCGCCCTGATCTCGGTGTTCACCGGCCTCGACCCGGCCGAGGTCACCGGCCGCGGCACCGGCATCGACGACGAGACCCACGCCCGCAAGATCGAGGTCATCCGCGCCGCGCTGGCCCTGCACCGGCCCGACCCGAGCGACCCGGTCGGCGTCCTCGCCGCCGTCGGCGGCCTGGAGCACGCCGCGCTGGCGGGCTTCCTGCTGGGCGCCGCGTCGCTGCGCACCCCCGTGGTCCTGGACGGCGTCATCGCCGGTTCGGCCGCGCTGGCCGCCAAGGCCATCGCCCCCGAGGTGCTGGCCGCCTGCATCGCCGGCCACCGCTCCGCCGAGCCCGGCCACCAGGCCGCGCTGGCGAAGCTCGGCCTGCGTCCGCTGATCGACCTGGACCTGCGGCTCGGCGAGGGCACCGGTGCCCTGCTGGCCCTGCCGCTGGTGCAGAGCGCGGCCCGGGCGATGCACGATGTAGCCACCTTCGACTCCGCCGGGGTCACCGAGAAGGCCTGACGCACCCCGTCACCGCTCCGTGGACCGGCCCGAGGGCGCGCCGGACCGCGGAGCGGTGTCGTGCCGTACCGTCCCCACACCCTCCCCCCGATCCAGGAGCACCGCCGATGACCGCGCCCACCCCGCACCCGAGCACCGAGGGCCGTACCCCCTACCCGGTCGGCCTGCTGCTGGCCGGCCGCCGCGTCGTCGTGGTCGGCGGCGGCCAGGTCGCCCAGCGGCGGCTGCCCGCCCTGATCGCCTCCGGCGCCGAACTGCACCTGATATCGCCGGTCACCACCCCGGCCGTCCAGGCCATGGCCGACACCGGTGAACTCACCTGGCACGCCCGCCCGTACCGGGACGGCGACCTGGCCGGTGCCTGGTACGTCCTGGTCGCCACCGACGACCAGGCCGTCAACACGGCGGTCAGTGCCGAGGCCGAGCGCGAGCGGGTGTTCTGCTCCCGCAGCGACGACGCCGCCGCGGCCACCGCCTGGACCCCGGCCAGCGGCCGCGACGCGGGCGCCACCGTCGCCGTCCTCACCGGCGACCCGCGCCACTCCGCCGCCCTGCGCGACACCATCGTGGACGGCCTGCGGGACGGCTCGCTCGCCGCCCGCCAGTACCGCTCGCACGGCGCCGGCGTGGCTCTGGTCGGCGGCGGCCCCGGCGACCCCGACCTGATCACCGTGCGCGGCCGGCGCCTGCTCGCCGACGCCGACGTGGTGGTCGCCGACCGCCTCGCCCCGCGCGAACTGCTCGCCGAACTGCCCGAGCACGTCGAGGTGATCGACGCCTCCAAGATCCCGTACGGCCGGTTCATGGCCCAGGAGGCGATCAACCGCACCCTGGTCGAGCACGCCAAGGCCGGCAAGTTCGTGGTCCGGCTCAAGGGCGGCGACCCGTACGTCTTCGGCCGCGGCGGCGAGGAGCTGCTGGCCTGCGTCGAGGCCGGACTGCCGGTCACCGTCGTCCCGGGCATCTCCAGCTCGATCAGCGTCCCGGCGGCGGCCGGCGTCCCGGTCACCCACCGCGGCATGACCCACGAGTTCACCGTGATCTCCGGCCACGTCGGCCCGGACGACGAGCGCTCGCTCACCAACTGGGAGGCCGCCGCGAAGATGAGCGGCACCCTGGTGCTGCTGATGGCCGTGGACAAGATCGGCGCGATCGCCGCCCGGCTGGTCGAGTACGGCCGGCCGGCGGACACCCCGGTCGCGGTCGTCCAGGAGGGCACCACCGCGGCCCAGCGCCGGGTGGACGCCACCCTCGGCACCGTCGCCGCCGTGGTCGAGGCCGAGGGCGTCAAGCCCCCGGCGGTCATCGTGGTCGGCGACGTCGTCAACGTGCTGGCCGCCGCCTTCCGGCCGTAGGCCGACCCGGAGCGGGAGGCCGGCCGGAGCGGGAAGCCGGCCCGGCCGGCCTCCCGCTCCACGGCTACTCCAGCGGCTGCTCCGTCCAGATGACCTTCCCGGTGGCCGTGTAGCGCGTCCCCCAGCGGTCCGCGAACTGCGCGACCAGGAACAGCCCCCGCCCGCCCTCGTCCTCGGTCGCCGCGTACCGCAGGTGCGGCGAGGTGCTGCTGCCGTCCGAGACCTCGCAGATCAGCGAGCGGTCCCGCAGCAGCCGCACCCGGATCGGCCCGGAGCCGTACCGGATCGCGTTGGTCACCAGCTCGCTCAGGATCAGCTCGGTGGCGAACGCGGCCTCCGCCAGCCCCCAGGCCGTCAGCCGCTCCGCCACCGCGGCCCTGACCTCGCCGACCGCCGCAGGGTCCGAGGGCACCTCCCACTGCGCCACCTGGTCCGGCGCCAGCACCCTGGTCCGCGCCACCAGCAGCGCGATGTCGTCCTGCTGGTGCACCGGCAGCATCGCCCCGAGCACGTCCGCGCAGGTCTGCTCGGGCGTGCGGGGCGGTCCGGCCAGCGCGGCCCGCAGCAGCTCCAGCCCCTCGTCGATGTCCCGCTTCCGGTCCTCCACCAGCCCGTCCGTGTACAGCACCAGCCGGCTGCCCTCGGCCAGCTCCAGTTCGGCGGTCTCGAACGGCAGCACCGCCAGGCCCAGCGGCGGCCCGGTCGGCAGCTCCGGGAACACCACCCGGCCCTGCGGGTCCACCACGGCCGGCGGCGGGTGCCCGGCGGTGGCCAGGGTGCAGCGACGCGACACCGGGTCGTAGATCGCGTACAGGCAGGTCGCGCCCGCCAGCTCCGCGCGCTCGCCGCCCGCCGCCTCGTCCTGGTCGATCCGGTTCACCAGCTCGTCCAGGTGCCCCAGCAGTTCGTCCGGGGGCAGGTCCAGGGTCGAGAAGTTGTGGATCGCCGTGCGCAGCCGGCCCATCGTCGCCGCCGCGTGCAGTCCGTGCCCGACCACGTCCCCGACCACCAGCGCCACCCGCGCGCCCGGCAGCGGGATCACGTCGAACCAGTCCCCGCCCACCCCCGCCTGGGCCGGCAGGTAGCGGTGCGCCACGTCCAGCGCGGTCTGCTCGGGCAGCCTGCGCGGCAGCAGGCTGTGCTGGAGCGTCACCGCCATGGTGTGCTCCCGGGTGTAGCGGCGGGCGTTGTCGATGCACACCGCCGCGTGCGCCACCAGCTCCTCGGCCAGCGCCAGGTCCTCCGGCTCGAACGGTTCCGCCCGCTGCGCCCGCCAGAACCTGGCCACCCCCAGCAGCACCCCGCGTGCCCGCAGCGGCACCCGGACCAGCGAGTGCACCCCGTACGCCAGCACTTGCGCCGACCGCTCCGGGTCCTGCTCCCGCCACCGGGTAGCCTCCGCCAGGCGCGGCTCCATGCCGGGTTCCCCGCTGTTCAGCGCCCCGGCCAGCGGGGTCGAGGGCACCACCTCCAGCACCGTGCCGACCGGGTAGAACGGCGCGTCGTCCCGTACGCCGGTCACCGCGACGCGGCGCATCCGCCCCAGCGAGGGGCCGGGCGGCGGTTCCTCCCCGGCCGGTACCTGGTCCGCCAGGTCCACCGTGACGAAGTCCGCGAACCGCGGCACCGCGACCTGCGCCAGCTCCTCCGCGGTCCGCGTCACGTCCAGCGTGCTGCCCACCGTCACCCCGGCGTCGTACAGCAGCCGCAGCCGGCGCTGGGCGCGATCGGCCCGGCCGGACAGCGCCGCCAGCTCGGTGGAGTCGCGCAGCGTGGCGACGCAGCCGGGCCGGTCACCGGGCCGGTCGATCAGCCGGACGTTCACCGCCAGCAGCCGCTCCCCGGACAGCACCACCTCGTCGGTCACCGGCCGGCCGGCGGTCAGCAGCTCCAGCGGCGCCTGCTCCAGGCCCAGCCCGGTCACCGGCCTGCCCTCGGCGTCCGGCGGCAGGTCCAGCAGCCGGCGCGCCTCGTCGTTGCAGAGCAGCAGCCGCCCGTCCCCGCCGACGATCATCACGCCCTCGCGCACCGCGTGCAGCACCGCCGCGTGGTGCTCGTACATCCGCGTCATCTCGACCGGCCCGAGCCCGTGCGTCTGGCGCCGCAGCCGTCGGCTGATCAGCGCCGCCCCGAGCGTGGCCAGCCCCACCGCGGCCGCCGCCGCGCCCAGCACCACCGGCAGCTGCCGCTCGCTCGCGCTGCTGACGCTGCTCAGCGTCACGCCGGCCGCGACCAGCCCGACCACCGAGCCGTCCGGCGCGTACACCGGCACCACCGCCTGGACCAGCGGACCAAGCGTCCCCGCGACCTCCTCCGACACCACGTGCCCCTGCAGCGCGGGCTGGTAGGTGCCGACGAACTTCTGGCCGATCCGCTCCGGGTTCGGGTGGGTGTAGCGGATGCCCTGGTTGTTCAGCACGACGATGAAGTCCACGCCGGCGGAGATCCGGGCGGACTGCGTCCTCGGCTGCAGGATGGCCGTGGGGTCGGGGGAGCGCAGCGCGTCGACGATGCCGGGGGAGCTGGCGAAGGTCTGCGCCACCGCCACCGAACGGTTGCGCGCCTCGTGCTCGGTGTCGTTGCGGGACTGCACCACCAGCGCCACCGCGGCCGCGACCACGAGCAGCAGCACGACCAGGACCTGGAGCGCGAACACCTGCCCCGCCACCGAACGGTGCCACACCGACCACCACCGCTTCGCGTGCGGCAGCTGCGGCCGACCGTGTGGGCGCCCACCGGAGGAGCCGGCGGTGCCAGTGGCGCCAGAGGCCGACGGAGCCCAGGATCGGCCCGGATTTCGGGCCATACGGTCATATTTGCACTACGGCTAGCCGGGGACCACCCCGCTCCCCGGCCGTTTGGCCTTCCCCGGCAGGGCTTGGCAAGATCACAGGGTGTCCGAACCCCGCACCATCACCGATCCGGCCGACCCGCGCCTCGCCGACTACACCGGCCTCACCGACGTCGAGCTGCGCCGACGCCGCGAGCCCGCCGAAGGCCTCTTCATCGCCGAGGGGGAGAAGGTCATCCGCCGCGCCCTCGCCGCCGGCTACCGGATGCGGTCGATGCTGCTCACCTCCAAGTGGCTGGAGGTGATGGGCGACGTCATCGCCGAGGCCGACGCCCCCGTCCACGTGGTCGAGCCCGGGCTCGCCGAGGCCGTCACCGGCTACCACGTGCACCGCGGCGCCCTCGCCTCGATGGAGCGCAAACCCCTCCCGGACGCCGCCGACGTGCTCGCCGGGGCCCGCCGGGTCGCCGTGCTGGAAGGGCTGGTCGACCACACCAACCTCGGCGCCATCTTCCGCAGCGCCGCGGCCCTCGGCATGGACGCCGTGCTGCTCTCGCCCGACTGCGCCGACCCGCTCTACCGGCGCGCCGTCAAGGTCTCGATGGGCGCCGTCTTCGCGGTCCCGTACGCCCGTCTGGACCCCTGGCCCGCCGCCCTGGACACCGTCCGCGAGGCCGGCTTCACCCTGCTCGCCCTCACCCCCGCCGACACCGCCGTCGACCTCCGCACCCTCACCCCGGACCGCCTCCCCAGGGCGGCCCTGATGCTCGGCGCCGAGGGCGACGGCCTCACGCCCCGCGCCATCGCCGCGGCCCATCACCCGGTCCGCATCCCGATGGCCCACGGCATCGACTCGCTCAACGTCGGCGCCGCCGCGGCCGTCGCCTTCTACGCCGTCAGCACCGCCACCCCGTAGTTCCTCCACCCGCGCCGAGGCACGAGAAGTCGGCCGGTCCGACTTCTCGTGTGTGTGCGCTGCGCCTTCGGAACCGCCCCGCGCCGGAAGCCGCTGGCCGGAAGCAGGCCTGCCCGACGTCCCGCGGTCAGCCCGTGGGAGCGGTGGGCGGGGCCGGGGCGGCGGCGGGGGGCGGAGTGGTGGCGCCGGGCCAGGATTCGTCGAGGGTGCCGTCGGCGCGGACGGTGTAGCGGGTGGAGGTGACCGCGCCGGTGGCGGCCGCATGCTCCTCGCGGACGACCGTGCTGCCCTCCAGTCGCCAGCTGGCCGCCGCCTGCGGATCCGCCACCGAGGTGCGGGAGGCGGCGGCGACCGGGGAGTCCCCGGCGAAGGTGTAGAGCTGGACGAGGTCGACCGGCGCCGAGCCGTCCGCCCGCCGCAGGACCACCACCGCGGCCGGCAGGCCCTTGTACCTGGCCGGCAGCACCGCGCTCAGCGCGACCTGTGGCCCGCCCGCGGCCGAGTGCCCGTTCTGCAGCACGATGGCCGGCCCGCCGGCCCAGTCGGGGTAGCTGCGGTTCGGCCAGTCCACCGCCGGCACCGGCACCTGCGGGGGCGTCAGTCCGCCGTCCGCACCCGCGCGGGCGGCGG
>NZ_MSJQ01000257.1 GCF_014596515.1 Streptomyces sp. CBMA156 | reverse complement strand
CGCCGCGTCACACCCTCCGGCCGGGGTCCGCCGGGCGGCACGCGCCGGATCACGCCCCGGGTCGTTCCCAGGCTCGCGCCCCCGTTCCCCTGGCTCACGCCCCTGCTCACGCCCCGGACGTTAGAGCCCGCCACGACGGGGAAGGCGCCGTGGTGGCGGGGCCGGGCGGGTGCTGCCCGCCGCTCCGGCCCTCGGCCCCGTCCCCGCCGGGGCGTTCGAACACATGGAGGACAAGGACAGGCCCGTGAGATTCCTCGACCGCAGCGCCGCCGGACACCAACTGGCCCGCAGGCTCGTCCCGCTGCTGGACGGGCGGACCGGCGCCGGGGTGGTGGTCCTCGGCCTCGCTCCCGGCGGGCTCCCGGTGGCCGCCGAGGTCGCCGAGGCCCTGGGCGCCCCGCTCGACGCCACGGTGGTCCGCGCGCTGGCCGTGCCCGGCCACGACCGCCCGGTGGGCGCGATCGCCGACGGCGACCCGCCGCTGTTCGACCGGTACACCCTGAAGAGCCTCGGCGTCACCTCGGCCGAGCTGGGCGCGAGCGTGAAACGGGAACGGGTCGAGGTCCGCCGCCGCGAGGCGCTCTACCGCCAGGGCCGGACCAGGCTCCCGCTGAACGGGCGCACCGCCGTCCTCGTCTCCGACGGCCTGACCGACGTCCTGACCACCCGGGCGGCCCTCCACGCCCTCGCCGCCGACCTCCCCGAGCACCTGATCCTCGCGGCACCGATCGGCGACGCCCGGGTCGCGGCCGACCTGCGCCGGGACGTGGACCAGGTGGTCTGCCTCCACCTGCCCCGCTACGCGCACGCCGCCGGCCCCTGGTACGGGGAGTTCCACGACGTCACCGACCGCGAGGCGGCCGTCCTGCTGCGCCGGTACGCCCCGGCCGAGCAGCCCCGGGCCGGCCACCCTGCGGGGCGGAGCTGACGCGGCGGAGCTGACGCGGCCCGGGGCCCGCCGGCAAAACCCGTTGCCCGGTGAGGGGTGTACGGACCATCCTCCCGTCATGGACCTTCCCCCGCACGTCATCGCCCTGGACGGACTGACCCTGCGCCGTTTCGCCGCCGAGTCGGACCTGCCCGAGTTCTTCGCCGTCATCGAGGAGTCGCTGGAGCACCTGCGGCCCTGGATGCCCTGGGTCGCCGAGCACAGTCACGCCAAGACCGCCGAGTTCCTCGGCAGCCGCGCCGAACTCTGGGCGAAGGGGCGGGACTTCACGTACGCGATCATGCGGGGCGGCGCGATCGTCGGGGCCTGCGGGCTGTTCCGGCGCGAGGACACCCCGGACGACGTCCGGGAGATCGGCTACTGGCTGCACCCCGCCGCGACCGGGCACGGTCTGGCCACCAGAACGGCGCGGGCCCTGGCCGACGAGGCCTTCCGGCTTCCCGGGGTGGCCTGGGTCGAGATCGTGCACGACCCGGCGAACCGGGCCAGCGGCGCCGTCCCGGCCCGTCTCGGCTTCACCGAGCGCCTGCGCCGCCCGGCCGAGGCGCTCGCCCCGGCCGAGACCGGCGAGGAGCTGGTGTGGCGGCTGGCCAGGGAGCACGCCCCGGCTGCGTGAGCCCACCCTGGTGACCCCGGCGGTCCGCAGCCGTGGGGGAGGCGTGCGAACCGCCGGGTGCGCCGGCCGGACGGGACGATCCGGCGGCGCGGCGGGAGCGGGCGCGCCCGGAGCACCTCGGGCTCCGGGCCCCGTCGTGGTCCCTCACCCACGACGTCGCGCGTTCACTCCCTCACGCAGGAGACCCTCCCCGTCCGCACCGATAACACTTTCTTTCGATTCCGCCGCTCGTCGGACAGTTGACGATTCATCACTTCGATGGAGACGTGCTGTGGCGGAGCGGGAAGTCGGGCTAGGATCACGACATGGTCACCGCCCGGTCGCCGTTGCGTACACGACGCGCCCACCCCCGAGGGGTGGCGGCGCGACTGTTCTGGCTGGGCGCCCTGCTGATCGCCGTGTTCACGGCGCACGGGTTCGGCGCGGAGAACGGCGCCGGGCACATCGATCCGATCCGGATCGTCTTCTCCGCCCAGACTCCGGCGGCGGGCGACACCGCACCGCCCTCGCGCCACCAGGAGAACCACCCGGAGCACGGCCAGGAGCACGACGAGGACGCCGATCACCCCGGCGGCGACTGCCTGTCCGGGAAGCCCGAGGACGGGCCGGGCGCCGAGACCACCTGGCCGGCCGTCACCGTGCTGCCCGCCACCGGGGAAGCCGCGCCGGCGCCCGGTCCTGCGGGCCCGCCGGCCGGATCCGCCGAGGCCGGAACACCCGAACTCCCGCACCGGATCGCCAATCTGAGGGTCTAGACCGGCCCGGGCCGCGCCCTGCCACGCCCCGCCCACGCGGCGGTGCGTGCCGGCGACCGCCGCCCGTATCCGCTCCTTCCGACCGTCACCGATCCGCTGCCGCCCCGTGCGGCCGCGCGGAGTCCCGTCATGCCCGTCAGGCTCCTGGCCGCGCTCCTGCTCGGCCTGTTCTCCCTGCTGCCCGCCGGCTGCGCACCGCAGCACCTCGGCGCCCATCAGCCCCACTCCCCCGCGGCGACCGCCCGGGCCACGACCCCGCCCGAGTCCGCGTACACGACCCCCTCCGCGCCCGCGTTCACGTTCGCGCACGGGCCGGACGGTGTCCCCGCCGACGCCTCGGAGCGCTCCTGCCCGGAGGAGGAGGACACCGCGCCCGGGCACCGGGCGCTGCGGTCCCCCGCCGTGCCCGTCCCCTCCTGCACCCTGCCTCCGGTCACCGCCCCCGGCGTCGACCGGGCGCAGCCGCCCGCGGACCGCCCGGCGGCCCCCGTCGTGCGCGCCGCCCGTACCCCCGGGCCGAGAGGCCCCCTGCTGGTCACCGGTCGGTGGCGGATATAGCGGCTCGGCGTCCGTCCGAGCTGCCGAACGTTCCGCCAACCTCCCGACCGGAGACGAGACATGACGTCCCTCACCCATCGCACCGACGACCACCCGGCCCTCGGCGGCCTGGTCGGCAACACCCCGGTCCTGCGGATCGGCGAGCCGCTCGCCCCGGCGGGCCGCGGCTTCTGGGCCAAGCTGGAGGGCTTCAACCCCGGCGGCCTCAAGGACCGCCCGGCCCTGCACATGGTCCAGCGGGCCCTGGACCGGGGCGAGTTGCGCCCGGGCGGCCGGATCGTGGAGTCCACCAGCGGCACGCTGGGCCTGGGGCTGGCGCTGGCCGGCATGGTGCACCGGCACCCGGTCACCCTGGTCACCGACCCGGGGCTGGAGCCGGCCATGACCAGGCTCCTCACCGCCTACGGCGCCGAGGTGGAGGCGGTCGCCAGCCCGCACCCCCGGGGCGGCTGGCAGCAGGCCCGGCGTGACCGGGTCGCCGAACTGCTGGCCCGCCACCCCGGCTCGTGGTGCCCCGACCAGTACAACAACCCCGACAACACCAGCGCCTACACCCCGCTGGCGCTCGAACTCGCCTCCCAGCTTGGCCACTTGGACGTTCTGGTGTGCAGCATCGGCACCGGCGGGCACTCGGCGGGCACCTCCCGGGTGCTGCGCCAGCTCTACCCGGGTCTGCGGGTCGTCGGGGTGGACACCGTCGGTTCCACCATCTTCGGCCAGCCCGCCCGCGCCCGGCTGATGCGCGGCCTCGGCTCCAGCATCCACCCGCGCAACGTCGCCTACGGCGCCTTCGACGAGGTCCACTGGGTCGCCCCGGACGAGGCCGTCTGGACCTGCCGCCGACTGGCCTCCTCGCACTACGCCACCGGCGGCTGGAGCGTCGACGCGGTCGCCCTGGTGGCCGGCTGGCTGGCCCGCACCCGGCCCGCGGGCACCCGGATCGCGGCGGTCTTCCCGGACGGGCCGCAGCGCTACCTCGGCACCGTCTACGACGACGAGTACTGCTCCGCGCACGGCCTGCTCGACCGGCCACCGGCGGACGGCCCGGACGAGCTCGCCCGGCCCGACGAGCGGGAGGTCACCCGCTGGACCCGCTGCGCCGAGGTGGTCGACCCGCTGACCCTCCCGAGCGCCGCCGGCGGTGCCGGGTGAGGGAGCTGACCGCCCAGTTCCGCGGCCACGAACGCAGCGTCCGGCTGCTGATGGTCAATCAGTTCACCATCAACCTGGGCTTCTACATGCTGATGCCCTACCTGGCCGCGCACCTGTCCGGCGGCCTCGGCCTGGCCGGCTGGACGGTCGGGCTGGTGCTCGGGGTGCGCAACTTCACCCAGCAGGGCATGTTCCTGGTCGGCGGCACGCTGGCCGACCGGTTCGGCTACAAGCCGCTGATCGTCGCGGGCTGCCTGCTGCGCACCGCCGGCTTCGCCGCGCTCGGCCTCTCCGCCTCGCTGCCCGCCCTGATCGCGGCCTCGGCGGCGACCGGGCTGGCCGGGGCGCTGTTCAACCCGGCCGTCCGGGCGTACCTGGCGCGCGACGCGGGCGAGCGGCGGGTCGCCGCGTTCGCGCTGTTCAACGTCTTCTACCAGGCGGGCATCCTGCTCGGCCCGCTGGTCGGCATGGCCCTGACCGCGGTGGACTTCCGCACCACCTGCCTGGTCGCGGCCGGGGTGTTCGCGGTGCTCGGCGCGGTCCAGATCCGCTCGCTGCCGACCCGCCGGGGCGACGGCCCCGCCGAGGTCCCGGAGCGCACCGGGGTCCTCACCCAGTGGCGCGGAGTGCTGGCCAACCGCCCGTTCCTGCTCTTCGCGGGCGCGATGACCGGCTCGTACGTGCTGTCCTTCCAGGTGTACCTGGCGCTGCCGCTGGAGGTCCGCCGGCTGGGCGGCGACGGAAGCGGCGGGACGGCAGCCACGGCGCTGCTGTTCGTGGTGTCCGGGCTGGGCACGATCCTGCTCCAGACCAGGGTCACCGCCTGGTGCCGGGACCGGATCGCGCCGGGCACCGCGCTGGTCGCGGGGGTCGCCGTGATGGGCGCGGCCTTCCTGCCGCTGCTCGCCGCCTCGGCCCTGCCCGTCCCGGCCGCGGGCCCCTGGCGCTGGGCACCGGCCGTCGGACCGCCGGCCCTGGCCGCGTTCCTGCTGGCCCTGGGCACGATGCTGGCCTACCCCTTCGAGATGGACACCGTCGTCCGGCTCTCCGGGGACCGACTGGTCGCCACCCACTACGGGCTCTACAACACCGTCTGCGGGGTCGGCATCACCCTCGGGAACCTGCTGACCGGCGCGGCCCTGGACGCCGCCCGCGCGGCCGGGCTCGCCGCGCTCCCCTGGCTCGCGCTGTGCGCCCTCGGAGTGATCTGCGCGCTGTCCCTGCACGCCCTCCACCGTGGCCGGCGACTGGCCGGGCCCGAGCCGGTGCCCGCCCGGTAGGGCCGCGGGCTCCGGCCGCCGGGAAGCCGCCGAACGGCGGATCCGCGGGCTCCCTCCCCGGCCCGCGGGTCCGCCGACACCCCCTCAGGAAGCTTGTACCGAACGGTCCGTTTCCTCATACTTCCGGTCAGTGTCTGTCAGGAGCAGATCATCCGCCGCGCTTCCGGAAAGCCCCGGCCGGACTCCGCCCACCGCCTGACCGCGCTTCACGGCCCCGACCCCCAGGGCCGCTCACCCCCCAGGAGGAGATCGGTGAGGACCACGCGCAGGACCCCCCGCACCGGCACCACACGCCACTTCCGCCTGCTCGCCGCGGCCCTCGGCCTGCTGACCGCCACCGCGGTCGCCGCGCCGGGCGCCGCCGCCGCTCCCACCCGCACCGCCCCGCCGGAGCAGTTGTCGGCGGTCAGCGAAGCCGTCCTGAACGCCGAGGTCGACGGCACCGCCTGGTACGTCGACGAGGCCGCTGGACGCGTCGTGGTGACCGCCGACAGCACCGTGTCCCCGGCGTCGATCGCCAAGCTGATGGGCGCCGCCGGGCCCGCCGCGTCCACCCTGGCCATCCACCGGGTCAGCGGCGTGTTCACCCCGCTGGTCGCCGCCGGCGACGCCATCTACGGCGGCCAGTACCGCTGCTCGCTCGGCTTCAACGTGGTGAGCGGCAGCACCCACTACTTCCTGACCGCCGGGCACTGCGGCAACGTGGCCTCCGACTGGTACACCGACGCCAACCACACCACCAGGATCGGGCCGACCGTCAGCACGACCTTCCCCGGCCACGACTACGCCCTGGTCCGCTACGACAACTCCGCACTCAGCCACCCCGGCGGCTTCACCTCCGCCCCGAACGCCTACGTCGGCGAGGCGGTGAAGCGCACCGGCTCGACCACCGGCACCCACGGCGGCTCCGTCACCGGGCTCAACGCCACCGTGCGCTACACCGGCGGCGGCACCGTCACCGGCCTGATCCAGACCAACGTCTGCGCCGAACAGGGCGACTCGGGCGGCCCGCTGTACGACGGCGCCAAGGCACTCGGCCTCACCTCGGGCGGCAGCGGCGACTGCACCTCGGGCGGGACGACCTTCTACCAGCCGGTGAACGCGGCACTCTCCGCGTACAACGTCAGCGTGTACTGACACCCAGCCGTCCGAGCCGTCGGCCCGCCGCACCGGTGCGGCGGGCCGACGGCCGTGTCCGGGGGCGACCGGTCAGCCCGCGTACACGTCCTCGACGTACCGCCCGGCCTCGATCAGGCCCTGGAGCCAGGCCCGCGCCCGCCGCTCGTCGGCCCCCGGCGTGTGCTCCCGGTACAGCGCCCGGAAGGCCGCCCTGACGCCAGGCGCCATCCTGGCCCCGTCGCCGCACACGTACACCTCGGCGCCCGCGTCCAGCAGCTCCCAGACCTCGGCCGCCTCCTCCGCGATCCGGTCCTGCACGAAGCGCCGCCCGTCCTGCGGACGCTCACTGAAGGCCGGCCGCATCGAGACCGCGCCGGCCGCATCGGCGGCCTCCAGCTCGCCGCGGTGCAGGTAGTCCGCGTCCGCGTCGTCACAGCCGAAGTAGAGCAGCGCCGGGGCGAGTTCGGCCCCCTCGGCGAGCAGCGCCCGGCGGTCCGCGACGGCTCCCCGGAAGGGCGCCAGGCCGGTCCCGGCCGCGATCATGACCACCGGCGTGCGGTGGCCGATCCGGAACGCCTCCCGGCACGGCTGGATCCGCGCCAGCACGGTGTCGCCGACGGCCACCCGGTCGAGGTGGCCGGAGCCGGTGCCGCGGAAGGTGCCCCGGCCCGAGCGGGCCGGACCGCTGAGCACCGAGACCATCAGCTCCACCTCGTCCGGACGGCCGGTGGGCGAGGAGGAGACCGAGTAGTGCCGCGGCCGGATCGGGGGCAGCAGCTCCAGCAGCACCGGCCAGGTGAGCCGCTCCTGGACCGCGGGGTGGTCCTCGACCAGGTCCAGCAGGGTGCGCGGGTCGTCCTCGGGCAGCGCCTCCAGCGCGGCCCGCTCGGGCGGGCAGGGGTTGAGCGCGGCCAGCGCGGCGCGCTGCCCTGCGCTCGGGCGGTCCTGCAACTCGACGTGCCGGGTGAGCAGTTCGCGCACCGTCAGCGGCCGGTCGACGGCCGGTCCGGTGCGCCGGTGCGCCACGATGCCCAGCACCGTCTCCGGATCCGCGCCGAACAGCTTGGCGGCGCGCTCGACCAGCACCGGGTCGTTGGCCGGCAGCACGGTCAGGTGGTCGGCGGTCCGGTAGCCGGTGCCCTCCGGCAGCGCGAGGCGGACCAGCCGCTTCACCCGGTGGTAGGCGGGGTCGGTCAGGCTGCCGACGGCGGTGACGGTCAGCTCGGCCATGTCGTGCCGGGCCGCCAGCGCGGCCAGCGGGCCGCCGGTCACCTCGGTCACCGAGTACGCCGCCTCCGGCTCCGACGCGGCCGGGGCGTCGGCGTCCCCGTACCGCGCCAGCAGGGCCTCGCGCAGCTCCTCGGTGAACTGCCGTACGGCGCCCGCCAGGTCGCCCGAGGCGTCGGCCTCGGCGCGGGCCAGCAGCCGGGTGCCGCCGAGCGCGGCGAGCCGGTCGTCGATCAGGGCGGGGACGCGCTGGTAGGTCGCGGCGTAGGTGCGGTCACCGATGCCGAGCACCGCGTACTCGACCCCGGCGGCCGGCCGGCCCGCCTCGGCCCCGTCGGCCCCCTGAGACTCCCAAGACTCCTGGGACTCCTGGAGCCGGCGGACGAAACGGGCCGCGTCGTCGGTCGGCTGCCCGTTGTACGAGGCGGCGGTGACCACCACCGGCCGGCCGGTGGGCAGCCCGTCCGCGTACGCGTCCAGCGGGGCGATCTCGGTCTCGCAGCCGAGGTCGGCGGCGGCCTCCGCGAGCTGCCGGCTGAACTCCCGGCAGGCCCCGTAGTTCGAGCCGTGCAGGAGCAGCAGTCCGGTCCCCCGGCGGACCCTCCCGGGACGCTCGGCCGGCACGCCGACCCGCCGCTCCACGGCCGCCGCCGCGGCGGAGACCGGGACGGGCGTGCGCCGGGCGAGGCCGAGGGTGAACCCGTCGGGCTTGATGGTGAGCGTCTGCTTGAGGCTCAGCCGGTAGTCGGCGTGGTCGATCAGCCGGTAGCGGTGGACCAGCATGCCCAGCAGCATGACGGCCTCGTGCAGCGCGAACTGTCGTCCGATGCAGGCGCGTTCGCCGGTGCCGAAGGGCTTGAAGGCGTGCGGGGAGCGGCCCTGCTCGCGCTCGGGGTCGAACCGGGACGGGTCGAACAGCTCCGGGTTGTCGCCCCACACCGGATCGCGGTGCAGCATCGGCGTGCTGACGAAGACCGTTTCCCCGGCGCGCAGCGGGATGCGGCCGCCGAGCAGGGTGTCCTCGCGCGCCTCCCGGCTGAACGCGGGCGCCGTCGGCCACAGCCGCAGCGCCTCGTTGAGCACCTGCCGGGTGTGGCGCAGCCGTCCGACGTCCTCGTAGCCGGGCTCGGGATCGGCCTGGTCGCCCCAGAGTCCGTCCACCTCCCGCTGCACCTGCCGCAGCACGGCCGGGTTCTTGACCAGGTAGTACAGCGCGAAGGAGAGCGCGCCGGAGGTGGTCTCGTGGCCGGCGATCAGGAAGGTGATCACCTGGTTGCGGATGTTCTCGGCGTCCAGCCGGCTGCCGTCCGAGGGGCGCACCGCGCCGAGCATCAGGCCGAGCAGGTCCTCGGCCGGGCCCTGGACGCCCTCTCCGGCGCGGGCGGCGATCACCTCGTCCACCACGGCGGCCAGGTAGTCGGCGTCGGCCCGGAAGGCGGCGTCGCGTTCGCGGTGGTCCGCCTCCGGGTCGCGGGTGAGCTGGGTCATCGCCCAGTCCAGGCAGCGCACCATCGCCTCGACGAAGGGGTGCGGCTCGTCCCGCTCGAAGGAGCCGAAGTCGAAGCCGAAGCCGGCCAGCCCGATGGTGTCCAGGGTCATCCGGGTCATGTCGCCGGGCACGTCCACCGGCAGCCCGGCGCCCTCCCTGCGGTCCCAGGAGGCGACCAGCCGGCGGGCCACCCGCAGCATCACCGGGTGGTAGGTGCGCATCGAGCCGAGCGCGAAGGCGGGCATCAGGATGTCGTGCGCCCTGGCCCAGTTGGGCTCGTCGTTGTAGGCGGTGAACAGGCCGTCCCCGGTGAACTGGCGGACGTTCTCCAGGCCGGGCCCGATCGACTTGGTGAACCGGGTCTCGTCGGCCAGTTCCTCGACCAGCTCCAGCCCGCTGACGATCAGGGCGTCCCGGCCGTGCAGCCGCTGGCAGAAGACCGGGCCGTGCTCTCTGGCCAGGTCCATGGTGCGCAGCATCGGGACGGCGACCGGCGGCGCGGACGAGATGTCCACCAGGGGGACGGCGCCGCGCCCGGCCCCGGCCACGTGCTCGCCCTCGGTCGTGCTCTCCACGGTCTCGGTCATCGGTGGGCCCCTCCCACGGCAGGAAACTTATCGCTTCCTCCACTCTGCGCCCACCGGGCGGAACCGCGGACCGCAGTCACTACATGATTGTGTAGTGCCGGGGGTGCCCGCGGACTTGCCCACGGACCGTCAGCTCTGGTGCGCGCGGGCGCCACGGGGAGGAGAACCACACATGCGGACGAACGAGGGCTGCGCGCCCGTACCCGACGGCGGCCGGGACGCCGCGGTGATCTGGCGCAACCGGGCGCTGCGGCTGCTGGACCACGTGCCGCTGCCGATCGTGGTGTGCGAGTTCGGCGGCCGGATCCTGATCGTCAACCGTGCGATGGCGGCCGAATTCGGCCGGTTGCCGGGCGAGTTGCACAACCGTAGGATTCTGGAGTTCTTCACCCTGTGGGACAGCGCCACGCTCCAGGCGCTCACCGAGGCCGTCCGGCTGCACCGCCGCTCGCGGTACCCGGCGCGGGTCTCCTGGACATCGGTCGGCGGGCGGGAGCGGCACGGCGAGATGACCGTCGACCTGGTCGGCGACACCCCGGAGCAGACCCCGAACCTGCTGATCTCGCTGCGCGCCGCCGAGCCCGCGAGCGAGGCCACGCCCGGCCCGCGGACCGAGGTCAGCCCGGTCGAGGCGCGGATCCTGGCCGCGGCGGCCCGGGGCGACACCACCGCGCAGATCGCCCGCGAGATCGGCGTCACCACGGACGGGGTCAACTACCACCTGGCGCGGCTCTCCCGCCGCTGGCGGGTCCCCAACCGCACCGCCCTGGTCGCCCGCGCCTACGCCACCGGCGTCCTGGTCGCCGGGACCTGGCCGCCCCAGCCGGCCCGACATGACGAATCGTCAGCTCGGTGACCGGGCAGGCCACTTATTGATCCCGGGCGGGCAGGCCTCCGGCAGCGGCGTCAGCCGGTCGGGCGCCGCCGCGCCTCGATGAACGCCGTCGTGGCCGACGGGTCCGGGAGCGAGCGCCCGTACGCCTCCCCGAGCCGCACCAGGGTGGTGACCTCCGTCGTCCAGCCGTGCCCGTCGAGCCAGCCGTCGGTGCCGGGCCCGAGCCCACCGCGCCACAGTGCAGTGAGGTGGGCCAGCTCCGGGTCGTGGGGCGTGCGGCTCACGTCGCGGCCCTGCTCCAGCAGCAGCCGGCTGCCCGGGGCGGCCAGCCCGGTCACCGTCGTGAGCAGAACGGCCGCCTCCTCGGCGGTCAGGTAGACCAGCAGTCCCTCGGCCAGCCAGGCCGAGGGGCGCGCCGGGTCGAAGCCCGCCGCGACCAGCCGGTCGGGCCACTGCCGGTCCCGCAGGTCGGCGGGCAGGGCGGTGCGTCCGGCGTGCGGCGTGGCGCCGAGCCCGTCCAGCACCTGCTGCTTGAAGGCCAGCACCGGGTCCAGGTCGAGTTCGAACACCCGGGTGCCGGCCGGCCAGTCCAGCCGGTACGCGCGGGTGTCCAGGCCCGCCGCCAGCAGCACCACCTGGTCGGCGCCGGCGTCGAGCAGCCGGTCGTCGTAGTGGCGGGTGCGCAGGATGCCGTGGGCGACCAGGGCCCTGCCGAGGCTGCTGCCCGTACCGGAGAAGTCGAGCGGCAGTCCGGCGGCGGTGACGAACGCGGCGGCGTACGGGTCGACGAAGAGCGGGGTGGGACGGGAGCTTTCGTAGGCCCGCACCCGGGCGACGGACAGGGCGGTGCGGGAGACCGGGCTGAACGGTTCTGAGGTCGTCATGCCAGGCAATCTACATCGCCACCGATGCATCAGTGAAGATGTATTCTGTCGGACATGGACGGCGTGCAACTCCTCAGACTCGGCAAGCGGTTGACCGAACTCGGCCGCGCCCTGATCATCGACCCGGCCTCCGAGCACCTCACCGCCGGCGAGATCGCCGTGATCGCCGACGTGTACCGCCACCCCGCCACCTCCGTCCAGGAGATCCGGGTCAGGACCGGCTTCGCCCAGAGCCACGTCTCGGTCTCCGTCGCCCGGCTGCGCGAACAGGGCCTGCTCGACGCCGCCCCCGACCCGGCCGACGGGCGGCGCACCCTGCTGACCGCCTCCGAGGTGGCCAGGCACGCCATCCGCTCACACGTCGCCCGGCCCGCCGAGCCGGTCATCGCCAAGGCCCTCCCGGACCCGGAGCAGGCCCGCCGGGTCACCGAACTGCTCGACGAGCTCGCCGGCCTGCTGCTGCCCTGACCCGCCCCCGGGCCGGTACGGACGGCGTGGCCGACGGCCGGACCGGTCAGCTCGCGAGGATCCCGGCCAGGCGGGCCGATTCCGTCCGGACCCGGCGGGGTGCGGCCGGTGCGGTCAGGGCGTCGAGTACGGGCAGGGTGGTGCGGATGCCTTCGGCCGCCGCGCACTCGGCGGCCAGCACCAGGGCGTCCGCCAGCCCGCGCCGGCCCGGCTCGGCGGCGAGCCCGGTGATCAGGGCCGCGAGCACCTCCCACACCGTCCGGCCCGCGCCGCCGCGCGCGCCTTCGGCCAGGACGGGAAGGACCCGGTTCGGCTTGGCCACGGACAGCTCCCAGAGCTGCGCGAGCCAGGCACCGAGCACCTCCGGCCGGAGCCGGCCGCGTGCGGTCATGGCGAGCACGGCGTCCAGTGCGGCGGTGCGGTGGTCCGCCCCGACGGCGGTCAGCCCATAGGCGAGCAGCAGGTGGCTCACCGGGCCGAACTCGCCCGGCAGCTCGGCGATCCGGGGCAGCAGGGGGTTGGTGCCCCCGGAGCCGCTCGTCGTGTCCGCCTGGAGCACCACGGCCGGCAGGCCGTGTGCGGCGACGGCCTCCGGGTGCCAGGGCGCCGCCCAGGGCAGGTGGGCCAGTTCGGTGGGCTGCGTCACGGCCACTCCGTTGAACCGGCCGGTCTCGGCCGGGTCGGGGAGGGTGTGGACCAGTCCGGTGACGCCGTCGGGTGCGGGCGCCCCGATGACGGCGCACGGGGCGATGCGCGGAAGGGTGGGCGGGGTGAAGCCGTTGTCGAGGCTCCGCTCGGGCATGGCCGGGGTCTGGACGTGGAACCGGTCGGGTGCCGGCGGCGCCGTGTCGGGAGGCAGGGCCCAACCGAGTGCGGCGGCGGTGGCGCGGACGGCCGCCAGCGCGTGCGGGGGCACCCGGAGGAGCGACTGGGCCAGGTCCGCGGGCCACGGGCGGGCGCCGGTGGCCCGGTAGGCCGCGAGCCGTTCGCCGAGCACGGCGGGGTCGATCGTGCCGTCGCCGGCGGTGGGGGTGGCGAGCAGCAGCGGCACCGGTGCGTCGGTGATCCGGCACGCCGCTTCGTTGGCGCGCACTGCGGGGATCACGGCTGGGGTGCGCAGGTAGAGCGGGTAACCGAGCAGGTCGGTCGCCTGCGCGGCGGACTCCCGGGGTCGGCCGGTCAGGGCGTCGAGCAGGCAGCCGAGTGCTCCGCCGATGCGTCGTGCCTCCCAGACCGGCACCGGGTGGTCGACGCGGCGGGCGGCGAGCGGGGCGAGGGCCGTCCGCAGCGCGGCCGGGTCGCGGTGGTGCTCCAAGGCGGAGCTGGTGGCGTTCGCGGACGCCGGGCGGACGGTGGACCGGACGGCACTGCTGGCCGGGCTGGTCCCGGTGGAGACGGAGGTGGTGGAGCAGAGCTGGCGG
>NZ_MSJQ01000256.1 GCF_014596515.1 Streptomyces sp. CBMA156 | reverse complement strand
CTGCGCGCGGCCGGCTGGCCGGAGGCGCTGGACCGGGTGGCCGCCGGGCTGGCCCGGACGCGGTCGGAGCACGGCCCGGACGCGGTCGGGGTGTTCGGCGGCGGCGGGCTGACCAACGAGAAGGCGTACCTGCTGGGCAAGTTCGCCCGGGTCGTGCTGGGC
This sequence comes from Streptomyces sp. CBMA156, assembly GCF_014596515.1. Lineage (GTDB taxonomy): Bacteria > Actinomycetota > Actinomycetes > Streptomycetales > Streptomycetaceae > Kitasatospora. Next base: position 45,675 of record NZ_MSJQ01000256.1, on the reverse strand, counting down.
ACCGCCAACATCGACTACAACGGCCGGTTCTGCATGTCCTCGGCCGCCGCCGCGCACCGCAGGGCCTTCGGCCTGGACCGCGGCCTGCCGTTCCCGCTCGCCGACATCCCGCACACCGGCTGCCTGATCCTGGTCGGCGGCAACCCGGCCGAGACGATGCCGCCCGCCATCCGGTACTTCCGTGAACTGCGGGAGAACGGCGGCACGTTGATCGTCGTCGACCCGCGCCGCACCCGCACCGCCGAACTGGCCGACCTGCACCTCCAGCCGCGCCCCGGCGGAGACCTGGCGCTCGCCCTCGGCCTGCTGCACCTGGTGATCGCGGACGGCCTGGTGGACCAGGAGTTCATCGACCGGCGGACCAGCGGATTCGAGCGGGCCCGCGAGGCGGCGATGGCCCACTGGCCCGACCGGGTGGAGCGGATCACCGGCGTCCCGGTCCACCGGCTGCGCGAGGCCGCACGGCTGTTCGGCGGCGCGGACAGCGGCATCGTGCTCACCGCGCGCGGACCGGAACAGCACAGCAAGGGCACCGACACCGTCGGCGCCTGGATCGACCTGTGCCTGGCCACCGGCAAGGCCGGCCGCCCGTACAGCGGCTACGGCTGCCTCACCGGCCAGGGCAACGGCCAGGGCGGGCGCGAGCACGGGCAGAAGTCCGACCAACTGCCCGGCTACCGCTCCATCGAGGACCCGGCGGCGCGCGCCCACGTCGCCGCCGTCTGGGGCGTCCCGGCCGAGAGCATCCCGGGGCCCGGCAAGTCCGCGTACGAGCTGCTGGACGGACTCGGCCGCCCCGGCGGCGTCCGGGCGCTGCTGCTGGCCGGCTCCAACCCGGCGGTGTCCGCGCCGAACGCCGGACACGTCACCGAGCGGCTGCGCGCCCTGGACCTGCTGGTGGTCGCCGACGTGGTGCTCTCCGAGACCGCGCGGCTCGCGGACGTCGTGCTGCCGGTCACCCAGTGGGCCGAGGAGGACGGCACCACCACCAACTTGGAGGGCCGGGTGATCCTGCGCCGCCGCGCCCTCGACCCGCCGGAGGGCGTCCGCAGCGAACTCCGGCTGCTGCGCGAACTGGCCGCCCGGCTCGGGGTGTTCACCGGCTTCCCGGCCGATGCCGAGCAGGTCTTCGAGGAGCTGCGCCGCGCCTCGGCCGGCGGCGACGCCGACTACGCGGGCATCGGCTACGACCGGATCGCCGCCGAGGACGGGGTGTTCTGGCCCTGCCCGACGCCGGACCACCCCGGCACGCCCCGGCTGTTCCTGGACCGCTTCGCCACCCCGGACGGCCGGGCCCGGTTCGCCGCCGTCACCCACCGCCCGGCCGACGAGGAACCGGACGGGGACTACCCGCTGTACCTGACCACGGGACGGGTGCTCGCCCAGTACCAGAGCGGCGCGCAGACCCGTCGGGTCGCCGAGCTGAACGCGGCCGCGCCCGGGCCGTACGTCGAACTGCACCCCCGGCTCGCCGAGCGGCTCGGGATCGCCGACGGCGAGCCGGTGGCCGTCACCAGCCGGCGCGGCCGGGCCGTCGCCCCGGCCAGGGTCACCGACGCGATCCGTCCCGACACCGTCTTCATGCCCTTCCACTGGGCGGGCCCAGGGCGGGCCAACAGCCTCACCAACCCGGCGCTCGACCCGGTCTCCCGGATGCCGGAGTTCAAGGTCTGCGCCGTCCGGGTGGAGCCCGTCGGACGGGAGGCCTCCCGGTGACCCCGGTGACCCCGGTGACCCCGGTGACCCCGGTGACCCCGGCGGTGCCGGTGACGTCGGCAGCCCCGAGGATCGCCGTGGTCGGCGCGGGCATGGCGGCCGCCCGCTTCGCCGAACGGTACGGCGCGCTCGGCGGGCCGGGACGGGTCACGGTGTACGGCGCCGAGCCGCGCGCCCCGTACAACCGGGTGCTGCTCACCGAGGTGCTGACCGGCCGCTACGACGCCGAGTCCATCGCGCTGCCGCTCGGCGGGGCCGAGGTCAGGCCGGGGTGCGAGGTGGCGGCGCTGGACACCGCGGCACGGAAACTGCGGCTGGCCGACGGCAGCGTCGAGCCCTGGGACGACCTGGTGCTCGCCACCGGCGCCGGCCCGGCGATGCCGCCGGTGCGCGGACTGCGGGGCCCCGACGGGTACCGACTGGCCGGGGGCGTGCACACGCTGCGCACGCTGGAGGACTGCGCCGGGCTGGCCGAGGAGGCCGTCGGCGCGCGGCGCGCGGTGGTGATCGGCGGCGGGGTGCTCGGGGTGAGCGCCGCCCGGGCGCTGGCCGCGCTCGGCATCAGGACCGACATCGTCCACCAGGCAGGACATCTGATCGAACGTCAGCTGGACGGACAGGCCGCCGCCGTCCTGCGCGAGCGGCTGCGGACGCTCGGCGTCGAGTGCCACACCGGCAGCCGCGCCCGGGCCGTGCACACCGGCCCGGGCGCGCCCCCGCCCGGAGGCCGGAGGAGGGTCGAGGCCGTCGAGCTGGCCGACGGCCACCGGCTGGACTGCGACCTGGTGGTGCTGGCCTGCGGCACCCGCCCGCGCACCGCGCTCGCCCGGGCCGCCGGACTGCCCGTCGCCACCGGCGTCCTGGTCGACGACGGGCTGGGCGCCGCCCCGAACGTGCACGCGATCGGCGACTGCGCCGAACACCGCGGCACCGTCCACGGCCTGGCGGGCCCCGCCTGGGAACAGGCCGACGTGCTCGCCCGCCGCCTCTCCGGCGCCGACCCGGACGCCCGCTACCCCGGCACCAGCCCGCGCGCCCGGCTCAGCACCGGCGGCCTGGAGTACGCGGCCTTCGGCGCCGTGGACGAGACCGACGACCCGGGCCTCGACGTGCTGCGGCTCACCGACGCCACCCGCGGCAGCTACAAGAAGCTCGTCCTGCGCGGCGACCACCTGGTCGGCGCCATCCTGCTCGGCGACCTGGCCACGGTGGACGCGCTCGCCGGCGCGTTCGCCGCCGGCGGCGCGCTCGCCGGCCACCCCCTGCACCTGCTCACCGGAGGAACCGCCATGACTGGAGTAGTGCGATGACCACAGACGACCGACCGGCTCCGCACCGCGGCCCCGTCCGGGACCTCGTCCTGGTCGGCCACGGCATGGTCGGCCAGCGCTTCCTGGAGGCCTGGGCCGAGCAGCCCGCCGCGCGCGGCTGGCGGGTCACCGTGCTCGCCGAGGAGCCCCGGCCCGCCTACGACCGGGTCCACCTCAGCTCACTGTTCACCGGGAGCACCGCCGAGGACCTGGCGCTCTGCCCGGCCGGCTTCCTCGCCGAGCACGGCATCGACCTGCGGCTGGGCGACCCGGCCGCCGCGATCGACCGGTCGGCGCGACTGGTGCGCACCGCCTCCGGCGCCGAAGTCCGGTACGACGTCCTGGTGCTGGCGACCGGCTCGGTGCCCTTCGTGCCGCCGGTGCCGGGCACCGACGCCCCCGGCTGCCACGTCTACCGGACGATCGAGGACGTGGAGGCCATCCGGGCCGGCGCCGCGACCGCCGGGACCGGCGTGGTGGTCGGCGGCGGACTGCTCGGCCTGGAGGCGGCCGGCGCGCTGCGCGCCGGGGGACTGGACACCCACGTGGTGGAGTTCGCCCCCCGGCTGATGGCCGTCCAGGTGGACGACGGCGGAGGCGCGGCGCTGCGCCGCAGGATCGAGGAGCTGGGCGTCACCGTCCACACCGGCGCCGGGGCGAGCGGCGTGCTCACCGGAGCGGACGGCCGGGTCCGGGCGCTCGCCCTCTCCGACGGACGCGAACTGCCCGCCGGGCTGGTGGTGTTCTCGGCCGGGGTGCGCGCCAGGGACCAGCTCGCCCGGGACTGCGGACTGCCGGTCGGGCCACGCGGCGGCGTCGTGGTGGACGCCCACTGCCGCACGGAGGACCCGGCGATCCTCGCCGTCGGCGAGTGCGCCCAGGCCGTCGACGGGCGGGTCTACGGGCTGGTCGCGCCCGGCTATCAGATGGCCGAGACGGCCGCCGGGACGGTGGCCCGCCTTGCTGCGCCCGGTCTCGACGGCCCCGGCCGCGGTGCTCCCGGCCCCGGTGCTCCCGACCCCGGTGCTCCCGCTCTCGACGGGGCGGGCTTCAAGGGGGCCGACACTTCCACGAAGCTGAAGCTGCTCGGCGTGGGCGTCGCCAGCTTCGGTGACCCGCACGGCACCGCCGACGGCGCCCTCGACGTGCTGTACAGCGACAGCCGCAGCGGCGTCTACCGCAAGCTCGTCATCGGCACCGACGGAGGCCTGCTCGGCGGCGTCCTGGTCGGCGACACCGAGGGCTACGACACCCTGCGCCCGCTCGCCGTGGCCGGCCGGCCGCTCACGGTGGCGCCCGAACAGCTGGTGCTGCCCGCCGGGTTCGCGGGGGCGGCGGGGCCGGTCGCGCTGCCCGACGACGCGGTGCTCTGCTCCTGCCACAACGTCACCCAGGGCGCCGTCCGGGCCGCCGTCCGCGAGCAGGGCTGCGACGGCGTCGCCGCCGTCAAGAAGTGCACCAGGGCCGGCACCGGCTGCGGCAGCTGCCTCAAGCGGCTCGGCACCGTGGTGGGCGAAGAGCTGGAGGCCGCCGGGGTCTCCACCGTCAAGGGCCTGTGCGAGCACTTCGCCCACACCCGGGCCGAGTTGTACGAGATCGCCCGGGTGACCGGAGCGACGAGCTTCACCGAACTGCGCGACCGGCACGGCAGCGGGGAGGGCTGCGAGATCTGCAAGCCGACCGTCGCCTCCATCCTGGCCAGCCTCGGCAACGGCCACATCCTGGACGGTGAACAGGGCGCCCTCCAGGACTCCAACGACCACTTCCTCGCCAACCTCCAGCGCAACGGCTCGTACTCGGTCGTCCCCCGGGTGCCCGGCGGCGAGATCACCCCCGAGGGCCTGATCGCGATCGGCGAGATCGCCCGTGACCACGGCCTCTACACCAAGATCACCGGCGGTCAGCGGATCGGCATGTTCGGTGCCACCGTCGACCAACTGCCCGTCATCTGGGGCAAGCTGGTCGACGCCGGATTCGAGTCCGGACACGCCTACGGCAAGTCGCTGCGCACCGTGAAGTCCTGTGTCGGCGAGACCTGGTGCCGCTACGGCGTCCAGGACTCCACCGCCCTGGCGATAGAACTGGAGCTTCGCTACCGGGGGTTGCGCTCCCCGCACAAGCTCAAGGCGGCCGTCTCCGGCTGCGCCCGCGAGTGCGCGGAGGCGCAGAGCAAGGACTTCGGCATCATCGCCACCTCGGCGGGCTGGAACCTCTACGTCGGCGGCAACGGCGGCATGACCCCGCGCCACGCCGACCTGCTCGCCGCCGACCTCGACCGCGAGACGCTGATCCGCACCATCGACCGCTACCTGATGTTCTACATCCGCACCGCCGACCGGCTGGAGCGCACCTCGGTCTGGCTGGAGCGGCTGGAAGGCGGCCTGGAGCACCTGCGGGCCGTCGTCCTCGACGACTCGCTCGGCATCGCCGCCGAGCTGGATGATCTGATGAAGCGTCACATAGGTGACTACCAGGACGAGTGGGCCGCGACCCTGGCCGACCCGGAGCGGCTGCGGCGCTTCGCCTCCTTCGTCAACGCGCCGGGCACCCCCGACCCTGCCGTGACCTTCGTCCCCGAACGCGGCCAGATCCGCCCGGCCCGCCCCGGCGAGACCGGCCGCACCCTCGTCGCCCTCGGTTCTCCCGGCTTCCTCAGCCCCCCGGCGCTCGCCGCCGGATCCCGACCGGAGGTGCTCGCCCCGTGACCGTACAGATCCACGACGGCACCCGCTGGCAGACCGTCTGCGCCCTCGCCGACCTCCAACCGGGCCGTGGTGTGGCCGTGTTGCTTCCAGAAGCCGGACAGATAGCGCTCTTCCGGGACGGCGCCGGCGGGCTGTACGCCGTCGACAACCTCGACCCGTTCAGCGGTGCCCCCGTCCTCGCCCGCGGCCTGATCGGCAGCCGCGGCGACCGGCCGACGCTCATCTCGCCGATGTACAAGCAGGTCTACGACCTCACCGACGGCCGCTGCCTGGACGAGGACACCGCCCCCGGCGGCGCGCCCGCCGTGCTGCGGCGCTGGCCGGTGCGGACAGCGGCCCCCGGGGGTGCGGAATGAGCCTCGCGGTCGGGGCCAGGAGGCCTTCTCCGACGGCCGGCTGGGACCCGGAGGACGAGGAGTTCTGGGCGCGGTCCGGCGCCCGGATCGCCCGGCGGAACCTGGTGTTCTCCGTGTTCTGCGAACACATCGGCTTCTCGGTGTGGAGCCTCTGGTCGGTGCTGGTGCTGTTCCTCGGCCCCGAGTACCACATCGACACGGCGGGGAAGTTCACTCTCACCGCCCTGCCCACCGCCCTCGGCGCGCTGCTGCGGCTGCCGTACACCTTCGCCGTCGCCCGTTTCGGCGGACGCACCTGGACGGCGATCGGCGCACTGCTGCTGCTCGTGCCCACCCTGCTCGCGGCCCTGGTGCTGAAGCCGGGCGTCCCGTACGGGACACTGCTGGCCGTCGCCTGCGTGGCCGGGGTCGGCGGGGGCAACTTCGCCTCCTCGATGGCCAACATCAACGCCTTCTACCCGCACCGGCTCAAGGGCTGGGCACTCGGCGTCAACGCGGGCGGCGGCAACCTGGGCGTGCCGGCGGTGCAGCTGCTCGGGTTGCTGCTCCTGGCCACGGCCGGCGTCGCCCACCCCCGGCTGCTGCCGCTGCTCTACCTGCCGCTGATCCTGCTGGCGGCGGCCGGGGCGTGGTGGCGGATGGACAACCTGCCTGCCTCGTCGATGAGTTCGGGGCAGGGGCAGGCGCTTCGCGAGGTTGTTCGTGACCCGTACGGCTGGGCCGTCTCCACCCTCTACGTCGGCACCTTCGGCTCCTTCATCGGCTTCGGCTTCGCCTTCGGGCAGGTGCTCCAGATGCAGTTCCACGAGCGCTTCGACACCCCGGCCAAGGCGGCCGCGCTCACCTTCCTCGGTCCGCTGCTCGGCTCACTGCTCCGGCCGGTCGGCGGGCGGCTCGCCGACCGGTACGGCGGGGCCGCGGTCACCCTCTGCACCTTCCTCGCGATGGGGGCGGGCACGGTGGCGGTGATCGCCGCCTCCCGGGCCGGATCGCTGCCGCTGTTCCTCGCCGGGTTCGTCGCGCTGTTCGTGCTCAGCGGCATCGGCAACGGTTCGACGTACAAGATGATCCCGGCGCACTACCAGGCCGTGGCCCGGACGGCGGTCGCGGCCGGGGCCGACCCGGCCGCCGCCGAGGCCGGCTCCCGGTGCCGCACGGCGGCGCTGATCGGGCTCGCGGGGGCGGTCGGGGCGTTCGGCGGGGTGCTGGTGAACCTGGCGTTCCGGCAGTCCTTCCTGGCCGGCGGCAACGGTGACGCGGCGTACACGGGGTTCCTGCTGGTCTACGCGGGCTGCTCGGTGCTGACCTGGGCGGTCTGGCTCCGGCGCCGGTGAGAAGAGGCGGGCGGGGGCGTCGGCTGATGGGCTGTTGGTATGACGTTCGGACGGTCCGGCGGGCGGGTGCCGGACCGGGCGGTTAGCGTCGGCCGCAACACGTTCTCGGGCCGGGAGGTTGCAGTGCAGCGGTGGATCATCCTGACGGTACTCACCTCGGCGCTCACCGGCCTCACCGGCGCCGCCGTACCCGCCGTCGCCGAGGACCCGGCGCCGTTCCGCGCCACCCCGTCGGCCGCCGCGGCCGCCACCAGGGTCACCATCAGCAGCGCCAGGATCGACCCCAGGCTCCCCGGCCGGATCCGGGTCGAGGTCGAGTACCTCTGCTCCGTCGCGGCCGAGGCCCGCTCGCTCACCGTCACGGGGGAGCAGAAGGACCCGGCGGACACCTCCTCCATCGCCTTCGGCTCCACCCGGACGGCCGAGACCGACGTGCTCTGCAACGGGACGGCGCAGAAGCGGCAGGCCGTCGTCCAGTCCAAGACCACCAACTGGCTCCCGAACACCGACGCCGTCCTGACCGCGACCGTCACCGACATCGGCGCCACCCCGTCGGCCGCCGCCGACGCCAAGCGGATCAAACTGGCCGGCACCACGGCCTGATGCGCCTGCCCCGCCGGGCCGCGGCTTGATCCGCGACGCCCCCGCCCGCGTCCCGATGGCCGGCCACTCCTGATCCGTCGAATACACCCGTGAACAGGGCTGCTGCGAGCCGCCTCCATGTTCTACAGTTCTGTAGAACATGGACGGACGGCGATCGGGGACGAGCATGGACAGGCCGCTTCGGCTGCCGCAGCAGGATCGGGCGGACTTCGAGACGGAGCTGGGGCGGGCGCTCTCCGCCCCGTCGGTGCGGGCGGCGTTGTGGGCCAGCGGGGAGGAGGCCAGGGGCGTCGAGCGGTTGCGGCGGACGGCGCGGGAGAACGCGGAGTTCGTGCTGGCCGCGGCGGCGCCGGAGTACGAGCGCTACGCGACGCTGCGGGCGGATGCCGACGCGGTGGCGCGGCTGCCGGCGGCCGCACCACCCCGGGAGCGGGCGTCGGGGTGGTGGGGGGTGCTGGGGCTGGTCGTGCCGATCATCGCGGTGACGGCGGCGGTGATCTTCCTGCTGCTGGGCTCCGTGCTGGGGCTGGTCGAGGACCTGGAGGTGCTGGCGGGGGCACTGGTGGACGCCGGCTGGGTGTCGGCCGGGGCGGCTGCGGTGAGTCTGCTGGTGGGCGGGCTGGGGCTACTGGGGACGGCCCGGTCGAAGGGGCCGGAGGCCGGGGAAGCGGCGGACGGGCCGGGGGAGTTGGTGCTGGCGCGGGACGCCTGGCGGTCGGCGCTGGCGGAGCGCGGGCTGGTGCCGTACCTGGTGGCGCAGGCCGGTGCGGCGCCGGGTCGGCGGCGCTGATCAGGCCCGGTCGAGTCCCGTCGAGCGGGCCGCGTCGACCAGGAGCCGGGCGGCGTCCGGGGGGATGGCCAGGCGGCGGGCGATCCAGGAGGCCGGCCGGCCGGTTCTGGCGAGCATCCAGGCCGAGTACAGGTGGCCGAGCTGGGGCGCGTTCTCGGCGAGCAGCAGCGGCCGGACGGCCTCCATCGGGAAGCCTTCCAGCGCGCGGGCGCTGTACTCGCGGCCGTTGGGACCGGGCGGGGGCAGCGGGAGCGGGCGGCGGAGGTCGATCCAGCGGCTGAGCAGCACCGCTCCGACCACCAGCAGGCCGGTGCCGGAGGCGCCGATCAGGATGCCGCCGATGACGGGGCGGTCCTCCTCCTCGGCCATGCCCAGGGCGATCTCCTCCAGGACGAGCAGGCCGAGCACGGTGAGCAGCACCGCGGCCTCGGCGGGGCGTGGGTGGGTCCGGGACGTCGTCATGCGGAACCTCTTCCTCGGCGGGGCGACCGGGGGTTTCGGGTGGGCGCGGCGATTCACCTTCCGTACAACGGTGGCGGGCGGCCCGGGGCACGCCTCGCGACTCAGGCGGTGTAATCGCGGATCGGAGTTGACGCATCGTCAAGAGACTGATGTGTTGGGCCGATTGGCCGTCAGCCGGAGGTTGGTTCAGACCTCCTTCCGGTCGGGCGCGCCTGGGCGGTGCGGTCGTCGACGGGGCGGGGCCCGGCTGCGGGCCTCTGGTCAGCATAGCCTGGGCATGCCAACCTCGACAGGCTTGTCGAAGTTGCGGGACCCCGGTCGCGGCGGCGTGTCAAGGGGTGGTGGCCCGGTTACTTCGAGTATGTGGCTCCGCTTTCAAGTCGCTTTCAGTGAAAGGCACTTGCTGCGCGGTCGAACGCACTCGCCGCGCAACGCAACGCGGCGCCCACTCGCACGACCCGGTGTGGTGGCCGGATGGTGCGGGTGGGCGCCGCGGGTGGGACGGGCCCCGGACGGGGGGCTCTCGGGGAGGCCGGTGTTCTCAGCGGGCCAGCAGGGGGAGCGGGGCGCCGGTGCGGGCCGGGAGTTCGAGGCGGGTGAGGAGGGCCGAGGGCGAGACCTCGACGACCCGGCAGCCGGCCCGGTGGCGGCAGTGGCGGGCGACCGAGCCGTGCCGCAGCCGGTCCAGGCGGCGGCGGGTGGCGGCGCCGAGGACGAGCAGGTCCTGCGGGCCGGTGACGGCTCCGACCAGGGCCGGGCCGGGTTCGGCGTTGACCACCACCGGGTGGATGACCAGCCCGGACGGGTAGCCGCCGTAGGCCTGCTCGAAGGCGACGTCGAGCCGCCGGCGGGCGGCGTGCTCCAGTTCGGAGAGCGGGCGCAGGCCGGCCCGCTCGTTCGCGGCCCAGGCGGCGACCGGCACCAGCACGGCCTCGTGCCGGGCCGCCTCGCCGACGGCGTGGTAGAGGGCGGCCAGACTGCTCAGTGATCCGCTCAGTCCGACGATCACTCGGGTGGTCCCGGGCATGGCCGTTCGCCTCCGTCTCTCCGGCGGAACTCTCCATCGGGCTCCGCCGGTTCGGCACTCCTTGCTTCGGATGACTCCAGTGAACCCCGGAACGGACTCCTCCGTACCGCTGCTGACGCCACCATGACGCGGGGCGGGCACATCTTGACGGCCTGCTGACAGCCTCCGTCGGGAGCGTTCAGCCCAGCCCGGGCACGAACCGGACCAGCAGGTCGATCGCCTTGATGCCGAGGAACGGCAGCACCAGTCCGCCCAGCCCGTACACCCGCAGGTTGCGCCGGAGCAGGTCGGTCGCCGAGGCCGGCTGGTAGCGCACGCCGCGCAGGGCGAGCGGGATCAGGGCGACGATGATCAGCGCGTTGAAGATGATCGCGGAGGCGATCGCCGAGGTGGGGCTGTGCAGTTCCATGATGTTGAGGTGGTGCAGCCCGGGGTAGGCGTTCGCGAACATCGCGGGGATGATCGCGAAGAACTTGGCCACGTCGTTGGTGATCGAGAAGGTGGTCAACGCTCCCCGGGTGATGAGGAGTTGCTTGCCGACCCGGATGATCTCGATCAGCTTCGCCGGGTTGGAGTCGAGGTCGACCATGTTGCCGGCCTCCTTGGCGGCCGGAGTGCCGGAGTTCATCGCCACGCCGACGTCCGCCTGGGCCAGCGCGGGGGCGTCGTTGGTGCCGTCGCCGGTCATCGCGACCACGTTCCCGGCGGCCTGCTCGCGCCGCAGGTGGGCGAGCTTGTCCTCCGGGGTGGCCTCGGCGAGGACGTCGTCCACCCCGGCCTCGGCGGCGATGGCGCGCGCGGTCAGCGGGTTGTCCCCGGTGACCATGACCGTCCGGATGCCCATCCGGCGCAGCTCGGCGAAGCGTTCGGCGATGCCCTCCTTCACCACGTCCTTGAGTTCGACCACGCCCAGCGCCCTTGCGCCGTGCCGGTCGTGGACGGCGACCAGCAGCGGGGTGCCGCCGGCCCCGGCGATCCGGTCCACCAGTGGCTTGGCCTCCCTGGGCAGCCGCCCGCCGGAGTTCACCACCCAGCGGGCGACGGCGCTCGCGGCTCCCTTGCGGATCAGGCAGGTGGTGCCGTCCGCCCAGGTCAGGTCGACGCCGCTCATCCGGCTGTGGGCGGTGAACGGGACGGGCCGCGGATCGCCGAGTTCGCCGGGGGCCCTCGGCGGCACCCAGTACTGGCGGTTCGTCAGTTCGACCAGCGATCGCCCCTCCGGCGTCTCGTCCGCCGCCGAGGCCAACTGGGCTGCCTCGGCGAGCTGTTCGGTGGTCGCGCCGGGCAGCGGGTGCAGGGCGACGGCCCGCCGGTTGCCGTGGGTGATGGTGCCGGTCTTGTCGAGCAGCAGTACGTCCACGTCGCCGGCGGCCTCCACCGCCCGCCCCGAGAGCGCGACCACGTTGCGCTGCACCAGCCGGTCCATCCCGGCGATGCCGATCGCGGAGAGCAGTGCGCCGATCGTGGTCGGGATGAGCGCGACCATCAATGCGACCAGCACGATGGTGGTCTGGGGCGCGTGGGCGTAGATGGCCATCGGCTGGAGCGAGACCACGGACAGCAGGAAGACGATCGTCAGCGAGGCCAGCAGGATGTTGAGCGCGACCTCGTTCGGGGTCTTCTGCCGGTCGGCCCCCTCCACCAGGGCGATCATCCGGTCCACGAAGCTCTGCCCGGGCCGGGAGGTGACCCGGACGACCAGGTGGTCGGAGAGGACCATCGTGCCGCCGGTGACGCCGGTGCGGTCGCCGCCGGACTCCCGGACGACGGGCGCCGACTCCCCGGTGATCGCCGCCTCGTCCACGGTGGCGACGCCCTCGACCACCTCACCGTCCCGCGGGATCACCTCGCCGGCCGGGACGAGGACGATGTCGTGCAGCAGCAACTGCTCGGCGGGGATCACCTCGTGGCGCAGGTCGCGGGTGCCGACCCGCCAGTGCAGCAGCCGCCGGGCGGTGGTGGCGGACTGCGCGCGGCGCAGCGACTCGGCCTGCGCCTTGCCGCGGCTCTCGGCGACGGCCTCGGCGAGGTTGGCGAACAGCACGGTCAGCCAGAGCCAGAAGGAGATCACCCAGGCGAAGACGCTCGGGTGGACGACGGCGCTGAAGGTGGTGAGCGCCGAGCCGGTCTCGACCACCAGCATCACCGGGTTGCGCAGCATCGTGCGCGGGTGGAGCTTGCGGACGGCGGCGGGCAGCGCCTCGGCCAGCTGGCGCCGGGTGATCAGCCGGCGGCGGCCGCCCGGCGAGGTGGGGCGGTGGCTCGGTGGCGGTTCCTGCCCGCGCTCCCGGCGCCGGAGCCGGTTCTGCCGGCCGGCGCCGGTGTCCGGGCCGACGGCGGTGTCCGGGCCGGTGTCCGGGCCGGTCTTCGAAGTGGCGTCCGGGCTGGTGCTCGGGCTGGTGTCCGGGGTGGTGAGGGCCGAACGGCGCATCGTCTCGGGGGACCTTCCGGGCCGGCCCCGGGCGACCGGGGGCGGCGGGTTCGGTGGGGCTGCGGGGACGGCGGACAGCCCACCACCGCGGAACCGGGTGGCATGCCGCTCTTGACACGGGCTTGGCGGCGGAGCGGCCGTCCTTGACAGCTCCCTGACGCCGCCGCCGGGGCACTGTCAGGAGAACGTCAAGGACGGCGGCCGGGGCGTACGCCCTGCGTCAAGGACGGGTGCGGTCGGTGTGCGGAGGGTCTCCACTGGAGGTGTCCGGCCGTACGGGCCGGCGCTCGAAGGGACCTGCCATGACCACTGTCACCGCCGTCATCGACGTCGACGAAATGCTGGAGCGGAGGGTCCGCCTGGTGCCCGTCGCCTGGCGCCGGGACCGCCCGGAGCCGCCGGAACCCGGGACCGCCGCGAACGGGTCCCCGGCGGAACCGTTCTCGGCGGCCGACCGGGAGCGCACCCGCCCGGCGCACTGCCGGTTCGCGATGCACTACGAGGACTGACCCGCCACCCGCGCGCCACCAGGAGGAGTAGCCGACATGACCCAGCTCATCACCCCGCCCGTTCCCACCGCCCCCGTCGTTGCCACCGCTCCCACCGCCCCCGCCGACGGGCTCGGCGGCCCCTGGCCGGCCTCGGCGCGCCCCGGCCGGGGAGCCGACCTGCTGGTCGGCGGCGTGGGGCTGGCCGAGGCCGCCGAGCGGTTCGGCACCCCGCTGTACGTGCTGGACGAGGCCGAGGTCCGGGGGCGGGCCCGGGCCTACCGGCGGGCGCTGCCGCACGCCGAGGTGCTGTACGCGGCCAAGGCGTTCCTGTGCAGCGCGATGGCCGACTGGGTGGAGCAGGAGGGGCTGGGGCTGGACGTGTGCTCCGCGGGCGAGCTGTGGCTGGCGGTCTCGGCGGGCTTCCCGGCGCAGCGGATCCTGCTGCACGGCAACGCGAAGTCCCCGGAGGACCTGCGGCTGGCCCGGCGGCTGCGGGTCGGGCGGATCGTGATCGACGGCCCGGCCGAGATCGCGCGGCTGGCCGCGCTGGTGGCCGCCGACGTGCCGCAGAAGGTGCTGGTCCGGGTGGTCCCGGGGATCGCCGCCGGGCACCACGCGGCGGTGCGGACGGGCGTCGGCGGGCAGAAGTTCGGCTTCACGATGGAGGGCGGCGACGCGGCGGACGCCATCGCCAGGGTGCTCGACCAGCCGGGTCTCGAACTGGCCGGTCTGCACTGCCACCTGGGCTCGCAGATCACCTCGGTCGAGCCCTACCTGCTCGCGGTGGACGCCCTGGTGCGGCTGCTCGCCGAGGTCCGGGAGCGGCACGGCGTGGAGCTGCCGGAGCTGGACCTCGGCGGCGGCCACGGCATCCGCTACCTGCCCGAGGACGCCGGGTTCGACCTCGCCGGGTTCGCGGTCCGGGTGACCGACCGGCTGGCGGTGCGCTGCGCGGAGGCCGGGCTGGAGGTGCCCCGGCTGGTCGTGGAGCCGGGCCGGGCGATCGCCGGACCGGCGGCGGTGGCGGTCTACCGGGTGCTGTCCGTCAAGCACACCGCGGACGGCCGCTGCTTCGTCGCGGTGGACGGCGGCATGAGCGACAACCCGCGCCCGGCGCTGTACGGATCGCCGTACACGGTGCGGCTGGTCGGCCGCCGCTCGGAGGCGGGGGAGACAAGGGCGGACGTGGTCGGCCGCCACTGCGAGGCCGGCGACGTGCTGGTGCGGGACGCGGCCCTGCCCGCCGACCTGCGCCCGGGCGACCTGCTGGCGATGCCCGCGGCCGGCGCGTACCAGCTGTCGATGGCCTCCGGCTACAACTTGGTCGGCCGCCCGGCCGTGGTGGCGGTGAAGGCCGGCCGGGCCCGGCTGCTGATCCGCCGGGAGACCGTGGAGGACTTCCGCCTGCGCGAAGTCGGCACCTGAGCCCGGCCCCCGCCCCGGCGTGGGAAGTCGGCCCGGCCGACTTCTCGCGCCGTAGGAGTGGGCGCTCAGGAAGGGCGGCGTCCCCAGCAGGAGACCATCATCCAGGCGGTGTCGGTGAAGGCCGGGTCGTCGAGGTGCGCGACCGCCGCCGTGATCTGCTCGGCGGTCATGAGCCCGGTCTCGATGAGCCCGGGGGTGGCCTGGGCGAAGCACCGGCGCCAGAACGCGTCCTCCGTCCGGTCCGTTCCGCACACGGCGACGCGCATGGTCATGCCGATGTCGGTGAGGCCCGAGCGGGCCATGGCCGCGGGGATGCGGCGGGCCCAGCCGTGGTCGGTCCCGTGGGCCCGGGCCAGCAGCTCCTGGCAGGCCTCCAGCAGGGCGGCGAACTCCGGGTAGGGGGAGTCCGCGGCCGGGAGGTAGGTGGGGTCCTCGACGACGAGCCATCCGCCGGGCGCGAGCCAGCCGGCCATCCGGTCGAGGGCGAGCTCCGGGTCGGGCAGGTGGCCGAGCAGGGCCCGGGCGTGCACCAGGTCCTGGGAGCCGGCCGGGAAGCCGTCGCGCGTCACGTCGTGCCGCTCGACCGTCAGGTTGGCCGGTACGGGGGACTCGGTGAGGAGCGCGGTGTCGAGGTCGGTGGCGGTGACCAGGCCGTCGGGGCAGCGGGCGGCGAGCCAGCGGGCGATCGAACCGTGTCCGGCCCCGGCCTCGACACAGCGCCAGTCGGCGGCGACACCGAGCCGTTCGAGGACGCCGACGGTGGTCGGGTCGTTGAGTTCCTCCAGCAGGCGCAGCCGTTCGCGTTCGCCGTGCGTGCCGTGGGCGAGGACACCGTCCTGGTAGACCGGGCCGCTCATCGTTCACCTTCCGGGAGTAGGACCGGTCCGCCGGGGAGCGGCGACCGCGGTTCGTCGGGCAGTCTCTCGCCCGGGGTGCCGGACATGAGGGCCGGGTGGCGTTCCCGGAGGGCCGGGTGACGCTCCCGGAGGGTCACGGCCGTCGGCCCGGGTCGGTCATCGGGCTGCTCCACTCGCGCATCAGCGCGACCAGCCGGCCGCAGTAGCTGCGCTCCGCCTTCACGTAGCTGCCGCCCTCCGCGCCGAACGACCACGCGACGGCGTTCATCTCCTCCTCGTCGTGCGAGGGGGCTCCACGGAAGAAGGCGGCCAGCCGGTCGTTGACGCGCGGGAACCGCCCGGCGGGCAGCCGGAGGGCGTAGATGCCGACGCGCTCGATCCGTCCGGTGGAGATGCGCAGCGTCACCGAGAAGGTGTGCCCGTCCGGGGCCGTGAAGGCGACCATGTCCTGGAAGGTCGCCTCGTCCGGCACCCGGCCCCGGGACAGGGTGAGCAGTCGTTCCGCCGCCTTCGGGCTGAGGCCTTCCGGGGTGCGGAAGTACAGGTTCGCCGTGTCGTGCTGGTAGTCCACGGCCACGTGCCGCACCGATGTCAGGCCCAGTTCGCGGAAGCGGCTGTGGTGCCGGCGGATCGTGTCGGGGACGCCGGGGGCGCCGAGGACCTCGTCCAGCGGCCGGATCCCGCCGAGGTACACCCAGGTCTTGACCAGACCCCGGGTCGCGTCGAAGTCGCACAGCTCCGTCGAATCCCCGTACAGCGAACTCCACCCGGAGATCAGGGCGGCCGTCCGGCTGTCGGGGCCGAGGAGTCCGGCCCGTACGGCGATGTGCACGGTGTCGACGGGAATGCGCTCGTAGAAGCGGTAGTTCAGCGCACCGCCGGGTTTGTCGTTGGTGCGCCAGAGGACTGCTCCCCGGTGGAAGTTCTCTTCGTACGCGTCCAGCACCCGGCGGGTCATGGCCGGGGAGTGGCCGACGCCCAGCAGGGCCGCGGTGGCCTCGATGTCCCTGAGGAACCGGGACGGTGAGAAATCGCTGGCAGACATCATCGGGGGTGCCCCCATTCGTCGGTGTAGGGGCTCCGCAAATCCGGCGTGGGCCGTCCCCGCGGTGATCCAATCACCTCGAAGATCGTTTCGCCAGGGGGCCGATTGTTCCGGCGGCGGCGCCGGGTCGTGGCCAAGTGACGCGCCGGGTGGGGTCTTTGGCTCGGCCCCTGGCCCTCTCGTGGCTGGATAAGACCACTTCTGGCGGCACGTCAGCTGTTGTGTGTGAGATATGTGGTGCGAACGCGACCATTTCTGGCAGGTCGCTGTTAGGCTGCGCGACTAAATCCCAACTCACCGGGATGCAACCAGATTTGGAAGAGGGCGTGAAGATTCGCCCGACGGGCCGGGCCCCGGTCCGTGCGCCGACTTCACCGCCGTCGTCGACACCCGAGGAAGCGCGTGAGATCCGAAGACGTTCCCCTGCTGTTCCAGGAGCTGGCCCGCGCGTTCGCCGACGTGACCGGGATGTCGGTGGCGGCGACCGGGTCGCTGGCCCGCGGGGACCACCGCACCGGGCCCGGCGGTGACATCGTCTCCAACCTCGACCTGGTCCACGTCGTGGCCGACGGGGCCGACGTGGCGCAGGTCCGCGCCGTGGTGGCGCGGATCATGCGGCGGATCTCCGACGGCTTCCGGATCGAGACGACGTCCGTCCTCGCCGTGCTCCCGGTGTTCCGGCTGGCCGGCCACGCCCACTACCGGATGAGCATGCGGCCCGAGTGGTTCTGCGACGGACTCGGGCTGGGGCAGGCGGCGTTCGACCGTCCCGGTGGCGATGGCCGTGACGGCGGCGACCCGCGGACGGCCCTGGCCTGGGCGCTCCAGCCGGTGCCCTACTACCTGGCGAAGGCCACCGTGCTGGACCCGCCGACGAACCTGGCCAAGGCCCGCAACCACGCGACCCGGCTGGCCGACCGGTTCGACCTGGAGGAGCTGCGCGACGGCCTCGACAACCTCCCGCGGGCCCTGCGCGCCGTGATCGCGGGACGCGGGGTGACCCCGCTCGACTCCACCGCCCGCTACCTCGACACCCCCACCCACCCGGCCATCGCTCAGGTCGTCCGCGACGCGGTGTTCGTCGAGGGCATGGGCCTGTCGTCCGCGGACTCGATGGTCACCATGCTGCCGTCCGTCCCCAACTGACCGGCACCTCCTGAACCGGACGATCCTGGAGAGCACCCCCATGTCCACTCGGCAGCACGTGGAGATCCTTCCCCCGCACCCGTTGCGGGCCGGCTACGACAGGTCCCTGGACCGCGGGTCGATCGCCGACGACTTCCAGCGGCGCCTGGAGCCGGCCCACTTCACCCCGGGCTACCTCGGGGCCCTGGCCGAGCGGGTCGAACGGGCCCTGGCGCGGGACCCGGCGGACGAGACCCTGCGCTGGCGCCTGGCGTTCCTGCTGCTCCAGAACAACGCCACCGCGGCGGCCGTCGAACGCGCCGAGGACCTGCTCGCCGGCGCCACCCTCCCGCAGGCCCGGCGCCTGGCCCAGCTCGTGGCCGGCATCCGGAGCCGCGCCGGCCGGCCGCGTACGGGCCGTCGCGTCCGGCGGGTCAACTGGTCGATCAACAACCGCTGCCCGATGTCCTGCCAGGGCTGCTACAACCCGTTCGCCGCCGAGCAGATCGACCTCGCCCAGGCCGAGCGGATCATCGCGAAGCTGGCCGCGCACGGGACCAGCGACCTGGTGCTGGCCGGCGGCGACCCGCTGCTGTGGCCGCCGATCTTCGACGTGGTGGACCGCGCCGTGGCCAGTGGCCTGAAGGTCGGCCTGGACACCACCGGCTACACCCTCACGGCAGAGAAGCTCGCCCGGCTCCGGGGGCTGTCCTCGCTGCGGCTGCCGCTGGACGCCGTGACCGCGGACGTGCAGCGCGCCTTCCGCCGCAGCCCGGACGGCAACCTCCTCCAGGCGCTGCTGGACTCCCTCGCCCTGTGCGACACCGAGGGCTTCGACCGGGTGCGGGTGCACACCGTGGCGAGCGCCGAGAACCTCCACCAGCTGCCGGAGCTCGCCGACGAGGTGCTGTCCCACCCCTCGGTCGCCCAGTGGGTGATCTTCCAGTGGTGGGGCCGGCGGGCCTCGCCGGCCACGGTGCGCAGGCTCGGGGTGGCGGTGGAGGACGTCCGCGAGGTGGTGGAGGGCATCCGGCGCGACCACCCGGGGCGGGAGATCCACCTGGCGGAGAGCTCCGAGCGGGAGCTGCTGAACTGGATGATCCAGTCGAGCGGGCAGGTCGTCACCTTCGGGTCGGGCGCGGAGGAGGAGTTCATCCTGGGCAACCTCCTGACCGACTCGGTCGAGGAGATCCTGACCCACCCGATCCTGGACTTCGAGGCGATGTCCCGGGGGATCCCGGTCACCCCGGGGACGGTGTTCGGCCCTGCGGACGGCACCCCGGGCCGATGACGGTGCCGCGGGGCCGATGACGACGGCACCCCGGGCGGAGGTCTCCGGCTCATAACGGAACGGTTGCGGAGCCCGCCCTTCCCGTGCTCAGGGCTTGACGGCACGGGGAGGGCGGGCGTTTGCTGTGTCCGCTCGTTCGAACCTGTTTGGTTCTGGTTTGTTTTGTGTGTTTGAACGTTCAAATCTGCGTTCAACCCGCCTCAGGCCCGCGAAGTCCGCAAGCCGAGTGTCCGAACCCCACCCCATCCCGTCCTCCCGCTCCTCGCCACCCCATCGAGAGGAATGCAATGTCACACCTTTCCCGCCGCGACCTGCTCCGCGCCTCCGGAGCCGGCCTGCTGGCCCTCGCCGCCGGCGGCACCCTCACGGCCTGCGGCGGCGGCTCCGGCTCGGGAGGCGCCTCCGGTGGGGACGCCGACACCGGCACGATCACCGTCTGGTCCTGGGCCACCGCCGCCGACGCCCTGCGCGGGATCGTCCCGGCCTTCGAGAAGGACAACCCGGGCATCAAGGTCGACGTCCAGGACATCGGCGAGCCCGCCATCTGGGACAAGATCACCGTCGGCATGGCGGCCGGCGGCCAGGGCCTCGGCGACGTCCTGCACATCGGCTGCGACTACCTGCCCGGCTACCTGGAGAAGTTCCCCGGCGGCCTGGCCGACCTCTCCTCGCTCGGAGCCGACGCCCACAAGGACAAGTTCGCCAAGGGCCTTTGGCCGGTCGTCTCCGGCAAGGACGGCCACGCCTACGCCCTGCCCTGGGAGGTCAACCCGCTCGGCTTCTTCTACCGCAAGGACTACTTCGACAAGGCGGGCATCGACCCCGAGTCCTTCGCCACCTGGGACGACCTGCTCGCCGTCGCCGACCGCTTCAAGGCCGCCAACCCCGGCATCGCCCTGATCGGCGTCAACAAGGCCGCCAACCCCACCCCCGACCTGGACTTCCTCCAGGGCCTGATGCAGCTCCAGGGCGCCTTCTACTTCGACCTCCAGGGGAAGATCACCGTCGGCTCCGAGCCGGCCGTGCGCGCCCTGACCATCATCAAGCGGCTGGAGGAGGCCGGGCTGATCGGCGACACCCCCGGCGTCCAGAGCTGGCCGCCGGTGATGAAGACCGGCAAGCTCGCGGTGGCCGCGATGCCCGCCTGGGTCGCCCACTACCTGGAGAAGAAGTTCCCCGACCAGAGCGGCAACTGGCGCCTCACCAAGCCCCCGGCGGTCACCCCCGGCGGCAAGCGCACCGCCCTGGTCAACTCCACCCACCTGGCCGTCGCCGCCTCCAGCCCGCGCCGCCGCGCCGCCTGGAAGTTCGTCGAGTACGCGCTCACCCGCCCCGCCTCGGTGAACTCCATGTTCAACGCGGGCGGCGTCTTCCCGGCCCTCACCGAGGCCTTCACCGACCCGGTGTACGCCGCGCCGAGCGCCTTCTACGGCGGCCAGCCGGTGCTCAGGACCTTCGCCGACCTCGCCATCGAGGGCGGCGACCCCACCAACTACTCCGGCGACTACGCCCGCGCCCTCAAGCTCGTCAGCGACGCCCAGGTCAAGGTCCTGCTCAAGGGTGCCGACCCGGCCGCCGTCCTCCAGGACGCCGCCAAGCAGCTCGCCCAGCAGACCGGGCGCGGGATCGCATGAGAGCCGCCAGCCCGCCCCAGGCCGGCCTCAACGGCCGGATCAGGAACAGCCGTTGGCGCCGAAGCGCGGTGCCGTACCTGCTGCTCGCTCCCGCCCTGCTGACCTTCGGCGTGTTCAAGGCCTACCCGGTCGTCGACTCGCTGCTGCTGTCCTTCACCACCGGCTCCGGCGCCGCCACCCGCAACGCCGGCGTCGCCAACTACCAGCGCCTGCTGGACGATCCGCTGTTCTGGACGGCGCTGCGCAACACCGGTGAGATCCTCGCCATCCAGGTCCCGCTGATGCTCGGGCTGGCCCTGCTGATGGCCGTCGGCCTCAACTCCGCGCTGGTGCGCTGGCGTACGGTGTGGCGGCTCGGCGTCTTCATGCCCTCGGTCACCGGCCTGGTCGCCACCGGCGTGATGTTCGCCTACCTGCTCAAGTCCGACGACGGCGCCGTCAACTGGGTGCTGAGCGCCGTCGGCCTGCCCTCCGTCGACTGGCTGGGCCAGCCGGTCTGGGCCCGGATGGCCGTCATCGTGGTGCTCACCTGGCACTACACCGGCTACAACGCCGTCATCTACCTCGCCGGGCTCCAGGGCATCCCCAAGGAGCTGTACGAGGCCGCGATGGTCGACGGCGCGGGCCCGATCCGCCGCTTCATGTCCGTCACCGTCCCCGCGCTGCGCCCGGTGCTGCTGTTCACGGTCGTGCTCTCGACCATCGGCACGCTCCAGCTCTTCGACGAGCCGTACGTGCTGACCGGCGGCGGGCCCGACAACGCGACCCTGACCGTCTCCATGTACCTGTACCAGAACGGCTTCCGGTTCTTCGACTTCGGATACGCCTCCGCCATCGCCTACGCGCTCACCCTGCTCGTGTCGGTGCTCGGCGCCCTCCAGATGCGTTTGATGGGAGAGCGCGAAAAGTGACCACCAAGTCCCTGAACCCCAAGTCCCTGAACCCCAAGTCCGTGACCTCCGAGGGCGAGAAGCCCAAGGGCGTCCTCAGGAAGCTGCGCGGCTGGCCGCTGACCTTCTTCCTGGCCGGCGTCACCGGGCTGTCGATCGCCCCCTTCTACTGGCTGGTGGTCTCCGCCACCCGCAAGGACACCGAGGTCTTCGACTGGCCGCCCAAGCTGCTGCCCGGCGGGAACCTCGGTGAGAACCTGAGCCACCTGGAGCAGAAGATCGGCCTGCTCAGGGTGGTCGGCAACTCCCTGCTGGTGGCGGGCGTCCAGACGCTGGGCGCCCTCGTGGTGGCGCTGCTCGCCGGCTACGCCTTCGCCAAGTTCCGCTTCCGCGGCCGCACCCTGCTGTTCGCCCTGCTGCTGTCCACCCTCGTGGTGCCCGAACAGGTCACGCTGGTACCGCTGTTCAAGATGATGATGAACTTCGGCCTGCTGGACACCTACCAGGCGCTGATCCTGCCCGGTCTGTGCGTGCCGTTCGCCATCTTCCTGATGCGGCAGTCGCTGAGCAGCCTGCCCGACGAACTCCTGGACGCCGCCAGGGTCGACGGCGCGGGCGAGCTCCGGGTGCTGTTCAGCGTGGTGGTGCCGGTCATGCGGCCGGTGCTGGCGGCCCTGTCGATCTTCCTCTTCCTGGGCTCCTGGAACCAGTTCGTCTGGCCGCTGATCGCCCTGCGCAGCCCCGAGATGCACACCCTGCCGGTCGCCCTGGCGACGCTGCACGGCAACAAGTCCAACACCGACTACGGCGCGATCCTCTCCGGCACCGCGCTGTCCACCCTGCCGATGATGGTCCTCTTCCTGGTCCTCCAGCGGCAGTTCATCTCCGGCCTGCTGGCCGGTGCCACGAAGGGCTGACCATGACCGAGAGCACGAACCAGAGCACGAGCCAGAGCACGACCGAGACGACGGCCACCGGCGCCGGCGCGACCACGGCCGAGGTCTGGGAACCGCACGCGCCCACCGCCGGCGGCGGCCTGCGCCCGCTGTACGCCCAGGGGCTGGACGTGCGGGTGAGCGGCACCGGCACGGCCCAGGGCGTCGCCGACGGCGTGGTGGAGGTGACCGCCGAGGGCGCGGGCGAGGTCCGCATCGAGTGGCGGGTGCCCTGCGTGGACGTCACCGCCCTCTGGACGCCCGAGCCGCGCGGCACCGGCTGGCTGCCCGCTGCCTGGAGTGCCCCGCGCCGCACCTCGCTGGCCAACGGCGCGCCGATCGCGGCCCTGATCGGCACCGGGGACGTCGCCCTGTGCGCCTTCGCCGCCGGGCGCCCGGACGTGCTGGCCGGGGCCGGAGTGGTCGAGGAGACCGGCGAGTTCCGGTTCTGGGCCCAGGCCACCGACCGGCTCACCGTCCGGATCGACACCTCCCGCCGGCACTTCGGCCGCGCCCTGGCCGACCTCGCCGCCTGGTGGGGCGAGGGCCGCACGGCCGACATCCCGGAGGCCGCCCGCCGCCCCGCGTACTCCACCTGGTACTCGATGCACCAGGACGTCACGCCCAAGGGCGTCGAGACCCAGGCCGCGCTCGGCAGGGAACTGGGCCTGGACGTGATCATCGTGGACGACGGTTGGATGACCGCCGACCGCACCCGCGGCTACGCCCACTGCGGCGACTGGGAGCCCGTCTCGCTGCCCGACACCGCCGCCCACGTGCAGCGCGTGCACGACCTGGGTGTGCGGTACATGCTCTGGTACGCGCTGCCGTTCATCGGCAAGGACAGCGCCGCGTACCGGGAGATCGGCCACCTCGCGCTGGCCGACGCCGCCCACATGGGTGCGATCGTCGCCGACCCGCGCCACCCCGAGGTCAGGGCCTTCCTCACCGACCGGCTCGCCCGGGCCGTCGAGGAGTGGGGCATGGACGGCCTCAAGGTGGACTTCGTCGACTGGTTCGCCCGCGCCGACGCCCCGCCGGCCCGCCCCGGCGCGGACTGCGCGAGCGTGGACGAGGGCGTGGAGCGGCTGCTCGCCGGGATCCGCCGCCGGATCACCGCCGCGAACCCGGAGGCGATGATCGAGCACCGCCAGCCGTACGTCAGCCCCGGCCTGTGGCCGTACGCCACCATGATCCGTGCCACCGACTGCCCGCTCAGCCCGCAGGAGAACCGGCAGCGGACCATCGACGTGCGGCTGGCCGCCGGGCCCGTCCCGGTCCACGCCGACATGCTGATGTGGCACGCGGGCGAGCCGGCCGAGCAGATCGCCTGCCACCTGATCAACGTGCTGTTCTCGGTGCCGCAGGTCTCCGTCGACCTCGCCGCGCAGAGCGAGGCGCAGCGTGAGGCGATCGCCTTCTGGCTGGGCGTCTTCCGCGAGCACACCGCCACCCTCCAGCTCGGCGAACTGCTCCCGGCCCGCCCGGACCTGGGCTACCCGATGGTCACCGCGCGCGGTACCGGCACGGTGGCCGTGGCCCGCTACACCGCGCTGCCGGTGGACGTCTCCGGCGACGACTGGCACACCCTGCTGGTGGCCAACGCCGACGCCGACCCGGACGTCCGGCTCACCGGTGGCCGCGGGCAGGTGGCCGTGACCGTGCAGGACGCCCGGGGGCGTATCGTCCGGCAGGGCGAGGTCGAGCTGGACCGGGCGGAGGCGGTCCCCGTGCCGCGCGGCGGGCTGCTGACCCTGCGCCGGGCCTGACCCCGCACCGGGCCTGACCCCGCACCGGGCCTGACCCTGCGCCGGGCCTGACCCGCTCGGGGCGCCGGACCGGCGCCGGCGCCCCGCCCGAGCCCCCGACCACCTGGAGAGACCGCATGCCCGAGGGAGCACACCGGCCGCGCCGCGGCGCCACCACGATCGAGGAGGTCGCCCGGGCGGCCGGGGTCTCCCGGCAGACCGTCTCCAACGCGCTCAACGCGCCGCAGCGGGTCCGCCCGGAGACCCTGGAGCGGGTGAACGCGGCGATCCGCGAACTCGGGTACCAGCCCGACCAGTCGGCCCGCTCGCTGCGCAGCGGCGCCCGGCGCACCATCGGCTACCTCGCCCCGGTGGACGACCCGCTCGACCCCAACCCGCTGATGGCCGGCTTCCTGGAGGCCCTGGTCGACGCGGCGGGGGCGGCGGGGCAGCGGGTGCTG
Organism: Streptomyces sp. CBMA156; assembly: GCF_014596515.1. Lineage (GTDB taxonomy): Bacteria > Actinomycetota > Actinomycetes > Streptomycetales > Streptomycetaceae > Kitasatospora. The sequence continues at coordinate 21,039 of NZ_MSJQ01000256.1, read as the reverse complement.
CTGTTCCGTCCCGGGCAGGGGACGGCCGACCCGGTGGCGGCGATCGACGAACTGGTGGCGGCCCGCCAGGTGGACGGGCTGGTGCTGGCGGACGTGCTGCGCGAGGACGTCCGGATCGCCCATGTGACCGGGCTCGGCGTCCCGTTCGTCAGCTTCGGGCGGACCGGGCCGGGGCAGCCCCAGCGCTGGGTGGACATCGGCAACGAGGCGGCGATGGCCGAGGTGGTGCGGCACCTGGCGGCGCTCGGCCACCGCCGGATCGGTTACGTCGGGGCGGCCGAGGAACTGCCCTGGACGGCGGCGCGGCGGGCCGGGTTCCTGGCCGAGGCGCGGCGGCTGGGGCTGTCCGCGGTGGCGACGGGCGCGCGGCGGGCGGGCACGTCGGAGTCGGGCGATTCGGGGCCGGGCCGTTCGGGTGCGGCGGCCGAGGGCTCCGTGGCGGCCTCCGTCCGGGCGTTGCTGCGCGGGCCCGGCCGGCCGACCGCCTTCGCGGCCGGCAGCGACCTGCTGGCGCTGGACGTGTACGAGGCCGTCCGGGCGGAGGGGCTGGTGGTCGGGCCCGGCGGGGTGGCCGTGACCGGCTTCTACGACATGCCGCTCTGCCGGCACCTGCATCCCGCGCTGACCTCGGTCCGGCTGCCGCTGCGGCCGATCGCCACGGCGCTGGTGGGCCGGCTGCTGGCGCAGGTGCGTGGGGAGGCGGTGCCGGGGGAGGGGCTGGAGCTGCCCACCGAGCTGGTGGCGCGCGGGAGTTCGGGCCGGTCCGGCGGGCCGGACCGATCCGGCTGGTCGGGCTGGTTCGGTTAGCCGGCCGGGTTCGCGTGGCCCGTCAGCCCGTCAGCCCGGCTGGTTCGCGTGGTCCGTCGTCGGCGCGACGATCAGCTCGCCGACCAGCCGGGCCGCGGCGGCCCGCTGCTCGGCGGGCAGGGCGTCGTCCGTGACCAGCACGTCCAGCTGGTCCAGGTCGGCGAAGGAAGCCAGGCCGACCGCGTTCCACTTGGTGTGGTCGGCCACCACGACCACCCGGCGGGCCGACCGGAGGAAGGCCCGGTTGGTCTCCGCCTCGGCCAGGTTCGGGGTGGTCAGCCCGGCCTCGGCGGAGAGGCCGTGGCAGCCCAGGACCAGCAGGTTGACGTGCAGGGAGCGGATCGCCTGGTCGGCCACGGGGCCGACCAGGGCGTCCGAGGGGGTCCGCACGCCGCCGGTGCGGATCACCGTGGCGGTGGCGGGCGTGCCGTCCTCGGCGGGCTGCTCCAGCAGTTCGGCGATCCGCAGCGAGTTGGTCACCACGGTGAGGTCCTCGACGGCGCGCAGGTGCCGGGCGACGGCGAAGGTGGTCGTCCCGCCGGCCAGCCCGACCGCCGAACCCGGCGGCACGAGTGCGGCGGCGGCCCGGGCGATCGCCTCCTTGGCGGGCAGCTCCCAGTGCGCCTTGGTCTCGAACCCGGGCTCGCCGGTGGCCGGAGCCTCGACCCGCACCGCGCCGCCGTGCACCTTGTGCACCAGGCCGCGGCGGGCCAGCGCGTCCAGGTCGCGGCGCACCGTCATGTCGGAGACCCCGAGGTCGCGGACCAGTTCGGTGACCCGGACCCCGCCGCGCGCGCGGATCTGCTCCAGGATCAGCACGCGGCGCTGTCCGGCGAGCGGTTGGGCGCTGTCAGCCATCGGGAAGCCTCCTTCGGCCACCTCAGGGGAGTGGCCATGGTGGATAATGTTTGAGATTGTAGCTTTCTGTTGATTCCAATGGCTTCACTCAGAGGAAGAAGGGCCATGCCCGGTACGTCCCTGACCCAGCCCACCGTCAGGACCGTGACCACCCTCGCGGACGGTCGGCAGCTGATCTACTACGACGACGGCGCCGCCGCCCCCCGGGGCGCCGTGGACGAACGGCCGCTGGACCCGCAGGTCCCCGGCTCCGAGGTCCGGCTGGACCCGGTCACCGGCGACTGGGTCACCATCGCGGCCCACCGCCAGGCGCGCACCTACCGGCCGCCGGCCGAGGAGTGCCCGCTCTGCCCGTCCAAGGACGGACGGCTCAGCGAGATCCCGGCCGATGACTACCAGGTGGCCGTCTTCGAGAACCGCTTCCCCTCGCTGGCCGGCCCGCCCGCGGAGCCCGTCCCGGCGGCCGACGGCCCGTGGACCAGCGGCCCCGGCGCCGGGCGCTGCGAGGTGGTCTGCTTCACCGCCGACCACGAGGCCTCCTTCGCCGACCTCACCCCCGAACGCGCCCGGCTGGTCCTGGACGCCTGGACCGACCGCACCGCCGAACTCTCCGCGCTGCCCGGCGTGCGGCAGGTCTACTGCTTCGAGAACCGGGGCGCCGAGATCGGCGTCACCCTGGCCCACCCGCACGGCCAGATCTACGCCTTCCCGTTCACCACCCCGCGCACCGCCAGGACGGCCGCCCGCGCCGCCGAGCACCGTGCCGCCACCGGCCGCAACCTCTTCGACGACCTGCTCGCCGCCGAACGCGCCCACGGCGACCGCGTCGTCCTCGCCGGGACGCACTGGACCGCCTTCGTCCCCTTCGCCGCCCGCTGGCCGTACGAGGTGCACCTCTACCCGCACCGCCGGGTGCCCGACCTGACCGCCCTGGACGCCGGGCAGCGGGACGAGTTCCCGGTGCTCTACCTGGAGCTGCTGCGCCGCTTCGACCGGCTCTTCGGCGGCGGTCGCACCCCGTACATCTCCGCCTGGCACCAGGCCCCCGTCGGACAGCGGGACGAACTCGCCCTGCACCTGGAGCTGTTCACCATCCGCCGCGCCGCCGACAAGCTGAAGTACCTGGCCGGCGTGGAGTCCGGCATGGACGCCTTCGTCAACGACGTCACCCCCGAGGACGCGGCCCGCCGGCTGCGGGAGGTCGCCACATGAACGAGCGAAGCGAGTTCGTCATCAAGAGGTGCGGGTTGTCTGAAGCACCCGCCGAGCGCAGCGAGGTGGGCGCATGAACACCTTTGAACAGCTGTACGGCCGTCCCGCCGAGGGGGAGTGGGCCGCCCCCGGCCGGGTGAACCTGATCGGCGAACACACCGACTACAACCTCGGTTTCGTCCTGCCGATCGCCCTGCCGCAGACCGTCCGCGCCGAGGCGGCCCGCCGGGAGGACGGGCTGCTGCGGATCTGGTCCGCCCAGGGCCGTGAGCCCGTCACGCTGCGGGTCGCCGACCTCGCCCCCGGCTCGGTGCCCGGCTGGGCCGGCTACCCGGCCGGGGTGGTGTGGGCGCTGCGCGACGCCGGACACGAGGTCGGCGGGGCGGACCTCCGGCTGGACAGCGACGTGCCCAGCGGCGCCGGGCTCTCCTCCTCCGCCGCGCTGGAGTGCGTCCTCGCCGCCGCGTACAACGACCTGTACGGGCTGGGGCTCCCGGCCGCGGAGCTGGCGGTGCTGGCGCAGCGGGCCGAGAACGCCTTCGTCGGCGTGCCCTGCGGGATCATGGACCAGATGGCCTCGATGTGCTGCCGCCCGGGGGCCGCGCTGTTCCTGGACAGCCGGGACCTGGCGATGCGGCAGGTGCCCGTCGACCTCGCGGGCGCGGGCCTCGCGCTGCTGGTCCTGGACACCCGGGTGAAGCACGACCTCGGCGACGGCGCCTACGCCGCGCTGCGGGCCGGCTGCGAGCGGGCCGCCGCCCTGCTCGGGCTGCCCGCGCTGCGCTCGCTCCAGCCGTCCGGGCTGGCGGACGCCCTCGCCCGGCTCCCTTCGGAGCTGGTGCCGCTGGTGCGCCACGTGGTCACCGAGAACGCCCGGGTGGAGGCCGCCGTCGCCCTCCTGGACGCCGGCGACCTCGTGGCCCTCGGCCCGATCCTCACCGCCGGGCACGCCTCGCTGCGCGACGACTACCGGGTCTCCTGCCCGGAGACCGACCTCGCCGTCGAGACGGCCGTCGCCGCGGGTGCCCACGGCGCGCGGATGACCGGCGGCGGCTTCGGCGGCTCGGTCATCGCCCTGGTGGACCAGGACGCGGCCGAGCGCGTCGCCGCCGAGGTCACCACCGCGTTCCGCGCGGCCGGGTACGCCGAGCCGCGCACCCTCACCGCCGTCCCGGGGGAGGGTGCGCGCCGGCTCCGGTGAGCTACGCCCTGTGGGCCTCCGGGCGCTCCGGGGACGCCTCCGCGAGCGCCCGGGTCACGGCCTCGGCCCCGGCGCGCAGCCCGTACACCGGGGTGGCCGGCTGCTGGCGCCAGGACTCGTCGATCCCGCCCGCGTCCACGGTGTCGAAACCCAGCTCGTCGACCAGCGCCCGGACCACCCGCTTGGCCGCCTCGTCGTCCGAGGCGACCGGCACGGCGAGCCGCTCCGGGTCGCCCGCCGGGAGCGGGCGCTCCACCAGGTCCTGGGCGTAGGTGCCGTTGAACACCTTCACCACCCGGTGCCCGATGTGCTGCTCCGTCCAGCGGCTCTCGGTGAGCCCGCCGTCCTCGATCGCGTCGATCCGGCCGTCGCGCTCCTTCGGGTAGTAGTTGCCGGTGTCGATCACCGCGACGCCCTCGGCGGCGCCGTCCAGCAGCCCGGCGGGCAGGTCGGGCACGCTCTTCAGCGGCACCGTCACCACCACGACCTGCGCCCCCGCCGCCGCCTCGGAGACCGTCACGGCCTTCGCCCCGGTCTCCTCGACCAGCGACTTGAGCGTCTCCGGGCCACGGGAGTTGGCCACCGCCACCTCGTGCCCGAGCGCGGACAGCCGCCGCGTCAGGTTCCCGCCGATGTTGCCCGCGCCGATGATGCCGATCTTCATGGGAAGCCCCTCTTCGCGAGTGCCGTAATGGACCGTCGCCTTGGCCCAACGACCCGGTGATCGTCCCGATTCCCGGCCGGCGGGGTGGATTTCGCGAACCGCCGGGTGGATCTCACGATCCGCGGGACGGCCGTCCCGATCCGCAGGGTGGTCCTCCCGGACCCGGGGTCGGGGCGGGCCTGGCACCGGTCCCGCGCCGTCGCGAGGGTGGACGCCATGAACCGCACTCCCACCGGAACTCCCAACGAACCCACCGTCCTCGTCACCGGCGGCACCAGCGGCATGGGCCTCGCCACCGCCCGCCGGCTCCTCGACACCGGCGCCCGGGTCGTCGTCACCGGCCGCGACGACGCCAGACTCGCCCGCGCCGCGGCGCGGCTCGACGCCGGCGACCGGCTGCTCACCGTCCGCGCCGACGCCTCCGTGCCGGCGGACCTCGCCCGGCTGGCCGACACCGTACGGGAGCGGTACGGCCGGCTCGACGGCGTCTTCGCCAACGCGGGCGTGGCCGGGTTCCAGCCGGTGGAGGAGGTGACGGAGGCCGAGTTCGACCGGGTCGTCGCCACCAACCTCAAGGGCGTGTTCTTCACCGTCCGCCACGCCCTGCCGCTGCTGGACGCGGCCGGCGGCGGCTCGGTGGTCCTCAACGCCTCCTGGACCCCGCACCGCGGCCTGCCCGGCGCCGCCGTCTACGCCGCGACCAAGGCCGCCATCCTCAGCCTCGCCCGCACCCTCGGCAGCGAACTCGCCGGACGCGGCATCCGGGTCAACTCGGTCAGCCCCGGCTACATCGTCACCGAGATGTTCCACGCGGCCGTCCCGGACCCGGCCGACCACGAGCCGATCCGCGGCCACGTCCCGCTCGGGCGGCTGGGCACGGCCGAGGACGTCGCGGAGACGGTGGCCTTCCTGCTCTCCGACCGCTCCTCGTACATCACCGGGCAGGACATCGTGATCGACGGCGGCCTCGTCCCGGCCTTCCCGTCCCTGACCGGCTGAGCGCCCTCCCGCCCGTGCCTGGTCCTGACAGGACCAGGCACGGGGCGCCCTTTCGGGTGACAATCCAGGACGTGAACCCGAGCAGCGCCCTGAGCGAATTCCTCCGCACCCGCCGCGCCCGCCTGCGGCCCGAGGACGTCGACCTCCCCGACTACGGCGGCCGCCGCCGGGTCGCCGGGCTGCGCCGGGAGGAACTCGCCCACCTCGCCGGGGTCAGCGTCGACTACTACACCCGCCTGGAACAGGGCCGGGTCGGCAACCCGTCCGACGCCGTCCTCGGCGCGGTGGCCCGCGCCCTGCGCCTGGCCCCCGACGAGTCCGGCCACCTCCACCGCCTCGCCCGCCCCTCGGCCCGCCCCCGCCGCCCGGCCGCCCGCCAGCAGCCGCGCCCCTCCCTGCTGCACCTGCTGGAGCAGCTCGACCACACCCCGGCCGTGGTGATGGGCCACCGGATGGACATCCTGGCCTGGAACCGCGCCGCCGTCGCGCTGTTCGGCGACTACGGCGCCCTGCCCGCCGAGGACCGCAACATCGCCCGGATCACCTTCCTCGACCCGGCCTCGCGCGAGCTCTACGCCGACTGGGCCGCCTGCGCCCGCGAGAACGTCGCCTTCCTCCACCTGGAGGCGGGCCGCCGCCCCGACGACCCGCTGCTCGCCGAGCTCGTCGGCCGGCTCTGCCTGGGCAGCCCGGAGTTCCACCGGATGTGGGCCGAACACCCGGTCGCCGACAAGACCTCGGGCCGCAAGTCCTTCCGGCACCCCCTGACCGGCACCCTCGACCTCGCCTACGACACCCTCCGGCCCGCCGACGACACCGGGCAGGCACTGGTGACCTACACCGCGGACCCGGGCTCGCCCTCCGAGGACGGGCTGCGGCTGCTGCTCTCCTGGGCGGCGACCGGCTGACGGCCGGGAACGGCCACGGGGGGCGGCGCTCCGTCGCGGAGCGCCGCCCCCGTGGTCAGGGCCGGGGGCCGGTCAGAACGACTGGTAGTAGCCGAACAGGTCGACCATGAAGTCGGTGTCCTGCCAGCCCTGGTTCCAGACGTCGATCATGCCGCCCTTGCCGCCGGGGGTCTGCGCGACGTTCGCGACGGTGGCGCCGGCCGTCCAGTTGAGCGTCGAGGAGACCGGGCGCTGCGGGACGGTCTGGGTCCCGTTCTGGTAGTCGGACCAGAAGTTCGGGTCGGGGGTGACCGACAGGAAGCCCGGGCCGCCGGTGTTGGTGACGGTGGTGTTCAGCACCCAGCCGTCGACCTTGGGCTCGGTGGTGTCGGCCTCAAGCCGCATCGCGAAGAAGTCGCGGCCGTGCAGCGGGCCGGCCGGACGGTTCCAGCTGTTCTTGCGGCTGTCGACGAGCCGCAGCGGCACCCGGGCGGGCACGAAGGCGGAGCGGCTGTCGGGGGTGTAGTAGCCGACGACGTCGAGCACCACGTCGGCCGGCTGCCAGCTGCCGTTGCGGATGGAGATCCGGCCGTCCGCGCCGACCGGCACGATGACGGCGTTGGCGACCGTCTGGCCGGCGACGAAGTTGACGCTGGAGGTGGTCGGCACCGCCTGGCCGCTCGGGTAGGCGATCAGGTGGCCGGCCTCCTGCGGGTTGGTGACCGTCAGGTTGAGCGCGACGGCGGTGGCGCCGGCCGGAACGCCGCTGCGGCCGGCGACGGTGACGTCGAACCCGCTCTGCCCGGCGACCGGGCCCCTGGCGGTGCCGAGGCCCTCGCGGGTGTCGACGACGCGGGTCTGCGTCACCGACTTGTAGCCGCCGGCGGTGACGGGCGCGAAGTACCCGGTCACGTCCGCGAGCAGGTCCACCGGCTGCCAGCCGCCGTTGAACAGGTAGACGTACCCGTCGGCGCCGATGTACGAGACCACCAGGTTCGGCACGGTCTGGCCGGCGTCGTAGTTCAGGTTCGAGGTCTCGGTGCTCTGGGCGAGGTCCTTCTGGGAGGCCGCCGAGACGTGGCCGCCGCCCGTGGTGTTGGTGACGGTGACGTTGAGCGCCACCGAGGTGGCGTTCGCCGGGATCCCGGCGTTGCCGGCGATCTTCAGGGCCACCGTGCCGCGCGCGGGCACCTTGGCCGCGGGGGCGCCGATGCCCGAGCGGGTGTCCAGCAGCCGGGTGGGCGCGTGCGGGGTGAACTCGGAGCCCGCGGTGACGAAGTCGATCTGGTTCACGGCCTCGATGCCGTTCGCCGCGTCCTTCGCCGTGATCTTGATCTGGTACGTGCCCAAGGCGGCGTACTGGTGCCTGGCCCGGTGCATGTCGGAGGCGGCGGAGGAGACGGCGGAGGAGTACGTGTCCGTGGTGCCGTCGCCCCAGGCGACGGTGACGTCGACCGTGGCGTTCTCGGTGACCCCGACGTAGGACTGGAGGTCCGCCGAGTACGCGCCCGCGGACATGGCGGTCAGGAAGGCCACGAGGTGCTGCGAGCTCTGCGCGCCCGAAGGGGCCTGCGCGCCGGGCTCCGAGGTGACCACCGTCCGCTCGGCCGGGCTGCTGAACGTCCGGCCCTGGAGCTCCTGCGCCGGGGCCGCCCCGCCGGCCGTCGTCGCGGCGGGCTTCGCCCCGGGCCCCGACGCCTGGGCCGTCCCGGACGTGACACCCACACCGGCCGCCACCAGGGCAGCCAGAACCACAAGTCGGCGATTGCGCACCGAATTCTCCCCAAAAGTCATCAAAAGAAGCACGCGTTCGAAGGTTTCGAACGCGTGCAGATTATCCACTTCCCCGACGACCGTGCTCGCAATTCCTAGCAGTACGGGCACGCCTCGCGATTCCGGCGGCCGCCGAACGCCCGCACGACGTCGTCCTCCTCCCCGGAGCAGGGCCGCACCCGCGCAACGCCGTCCGGGCCCGGCAGGGCCCGGCCCGTCACGCCATCGCCGGCCGGCGGCCCGGCCCAGCCCTCCGGCTCGCCGTCGAGGCGGCAATCGACCGGACCGACCATCCCACCGAACTCGAACAACTCATCACCGTCCATGACATCGCGGCGCCCCTGGCGTACCGTCCATCCACGTGGCCCTCGATCAGGCGTACGTGAACCAGATCTTCCTTCCGGACACCTACGCCCGCGGCGTTCCGTACGAACTCTTTCGAAAACTCCGCGAATCCGCCCCCGTCTGCCGGGTCGAGGAGCCTGCCGTCGGCGGCTGGCCGGCCGGGCCCGGGTACTGGGCGGTGCTGCGGCACGCGGACGTGAAGCACGTGCTGCGCAGCCCGGAGGACTTCTCCTCCCATCTCGGCGCCACCCAGATCCGCGACCCCGACTCCCCGGCCGACCTGGCCTTCGCCCGCACGATGATGCTCAACCAGGACCCGCCCGACCACGCGCGGCTTCGGCGTGCGGTGACGGCCGCCTTCTCCCCGTCCGCGCTGCGCGAACTCTCCATCGCCATCGAGGCCCGCGCCGCCGAACTCGTGGCCGAGGTGCGCCCGTTGGGCGAGGCCGACTTCGTGCCGCTGGCCGCGGATCTGCCCGTGTGGACGCTGTCCCGGATCCTGGGCGTTCCCGAGCAGGACCGACAGCTGCTGGTCGACTGGTCGAACCGCGTGATCGGGTACCAGGACCCGGACTACGCCGGGTCCGGCATCGCGGACCCGTCGGGGCTCACCGAGCTGGGACGGGCAGCGGTGGCCCGACGCCCCCAGGCCCTCACGACCCCCGACGGCCGTCCCGTCAATCCGCGTTCGCGCGCCGCGCTGGCGGACATGTTCGCCTACGCGCACGCCCTCGCCGAGCATCCGCCGCCCGGCAGCATCGTGGCCCGCATGCGCGAAGCCGGGCTGAGCGCGGCCGAGTTCGAGACGATGTTCTTCCTCTTCGGAGTCGCCGGCAACGAGACCCTGCGCAACGGCGTGCCCGGCGGACTGTATTCCCTGCTCACCCACGCCGACCAGTACCGCCTGCTGAACCGGCGGCCGGACCTGACCGCCTCGGCGGTGGACGAGCTGCTGCGGTTCTGGCCGCCGGTACTGGAGTTCCGGCGCACGGCCACACGGGACGTCGCCCTGGGCGGGCAGCCGATTCGCCGCGGGGACAAGGTGGTCGTGTACCACGCCTCCGCCAATCGCGACGAGTCGGTCTTCTCCGACCCGGACCGCCTGGACATCACCCGTACGCCGAACGACCACGTCAGCTTCGGCTTCGGCCCGCACTTCTGCCTGGGCGCACAGCTGGCCAGGATCCAGATGTCAGCCCTGATCCGGCGCGTCATCGCCGAGCTGCCCGGCCTGGAGCTCGCGCCGGGCGCGGCGCCGACGCGGCTGGTGTCCAACTTCCAGAACGGGCTCAAGACCCTGATCATCCGCTGGCGTTGAGGGGCGCTCCGAGGTGGCCGGTGTCCCGTCGGACCATCGGCGTCCCGGTCCCGCACGCCGGCCCGTCAGCACCCGCGACGGCGAGCCGTGCACCGCACACGAAGCTGAACCCGTCCCGCAGACCGTCCCGTTCCCAGGGGAAAGGGCAGCGCCCGCGCGCTGCCTCCACTGCCGATTCCCTGGAGGACCGCAGTGCACCACCTCTCCCGCCCTTCCCGTGCTCCCCGCCCGGCCGCCAGGGCACTCGGCGCGGCCGCCTCGTTGAGCCTGGCGCTGGCGCTCGTCCTGACCGCGTCCCCCGCCCTGGCCGCGCCGCCGGGCCCGACCGCGGATCCCGATCCCGTCCCCGGACTGGTGGCGGGCGAGGGCACCGCCACCCCGCAGTTGGTGACCGGGCTGTCCGAGGCGGCGCCCGGCGGTCCGGCCGAGGCGGCCCGCGCCCACCTCGCGGCCCACGTCGACCGGTACCGGATCGACCCGGGGCAGCTGACCGAACTCGCGGTCGAGAGCACGGCCGAGGGCCGGCACACCGTCAGGTTCCAGCAGTACCACGGCGGTGTGCCGGTGCTCGGCGGGCAGTACCTGGTGCGCCTGGTCGGCGAGGGCGCCGATCAGCGGGTGGAGTCCGCCGGCGGCAAGTACTTCACCGGACTGACCGCGCCGACCACCTCCGCCGTACCGGCCGCGGCGCTGCCGGCGGCGGCGCTCGGCTCGCTCAAGGACCCGCGCACCCGGGCCGGGGCCACCGCGGAGGACCGCGGCCCGGTCGTCCTGCCGGGCGGCGCCGGGCGGCTCGCCCGGCACTTCACCGTGCGCACCACCGACCCGGCGACCGGCGGTCCGCTGATCCGCGAGGTCTACGTGGACGCCGTACTCGGCGTGGTCGCCCTCGCCCACGACGCCCCGGCGCCGTACCAGGTCGGCGCCGGTGCCTCAGCCGTTCCTGCCGCTGCCGCTGCCGCTGCCGCTGCCGCCGCCGATGCCGGGCCCTCGGGATCCGCCGAGGAGCCCGCCACCGGTACCGCCCCCGACCTCCGCGGCGGTACCGTCCCGGTGAACATCGCCCGTCAGCCGGACGGGAGTTACCGGCTCGTCGACCTCACCAGGCCCACCACCATCAGCACGTACGACGCGGCCGGGCAGGAGTTCTACCAGTACCTGGGCGGGCTGCCCGAGGGCAGTCTGCCGGTCGCCTCCTCGGGCCCGGACTTCCCGGCCTCGACCGGCGCCGGCGGCGCCACCGACGCCCACGTCAACGCCGCCGCCGTCTACGACTTCTACCGCAGCCGGCTCGGCCGGGACAGCCTGGACGGCAAGGGCGGCCCGATCGTCTCCGTGGCCAATGCGAGCCACGACGGCAAGCCCTTCCCGAACGCCGCCTGGGACGGGCAGAAGATGATCTACGGCAACGGCGACGACCAGCACCTCCCGTTCTCCGCGGCGCTCGACGTGGCCGGTCACGAGATGACGCACGGCGTCATCCAGCACACCGCCAACCTGGTCAACGCCGGGCAGTCCGGCGCGATGAACGAGGGGATCGCCGACTACTTCGGCAACGCCATCGACGTGACCGCCCACGGCATCCCGATGAACGATCCGCGGGCCCCGCTGATGGGCGAGGCGCTCTGCCGCACCGGCACCCCGGAGGCCTGCGCCAACCGCCGGCTGGACGACCGCCGCACCACCGTGGACGACTACCTCGGCACCGGGCCCGACCTGGACAACGGCGGCGTGCACCTCAACTCCACCATCTTCAGCGGCGCGCTGTGGGACATCCGGCGCACCCTCGACCCGCTCACCGCCGACAAGCTGGTCTACCGCACGCTCACCGAGTACCTCACCCCGCTGGACGACTTCGTCGCCGGACGCAACGCGGTGCTCGCCGCCGGCCAGGCGCTCAAGCTCGGCAAGGCCGAACTGCGCAAGGTGGCGGCGGTGTTCGACGCGCACGGGATCAAGGCCGGCTGGCAGAACCGGATCGCGACGGACAGCCGCCCGCTGCTGCGCGACGCCACCGCCCTGACCGGACCGGCCGTGGCCGGCGGCCACTGGGTGATGGGCAGCACCGAGGACAGGAACGGCGAGAGGACGGCCGCCCTGTACACCGGCTCCACCACCGCCCCCGGCACCCCGACCCGGCTCAGCCCGGACGACGGGCGGATGCACAGCTGGGCCGCCACCGACGGCAAGTCCGCCGCCTGGCTGGCCATCGGGCCCGACGCCACCGGCACGTGGGGGACGGAGGTGCTGAGCAGCCCGCTGTCCGGCGGGCCGGTCCGCAGCCTGTTCCGCTCGTCCAGCCAGTCGCCCACGAGCGTGCAGATATCCGGCGGGGACATCGCCTTCCTGGTGCGCGACGGCAGGACCGGCGTGGACCGGGTCGTCCTCTCCCGCGACGGCGCCCCGCTGGTGGACCTCCCGCTGCCCGAGGGGCACTCCGTCGACGGCCTCACGTTCAGGGACGGCCGGCTCGGCTGGATCGAGTCCTGGACGACCGGCGAGGCGGCCGTCCAGGCCCCGACGGTCTTCTCCCTCGCCACCGGCAAGGTCAGCGCGCAGTACCCGGTGAGCACCCCGAAGGGCGGCGCCGCGCCGTTCCTCGTGTCCCCGCGGCTCGCGGGCGGCCGGTTGCTCTGGCTGTCGCTCCCGGCCGACGACACCCGGACGGCGAGCATCCGCTCCGGCGCGGTGGACGGCTCCGGCGCGACCGACCTCCTGCCCGCGGGCTCGACGTACACCCCGGCGGACATCGAACTCACCGCCTCCGACCAGGCGGTCACCTTCCTGACCCGCAGCCCCAAGCCGAGCGGCGGCTGGTCGAACGCCGCGCTCCCCAAGCTGTACCAGCTGCCGCTCACCGGCGGCACTCCGGTACGGGTCTCCTGCAACCGGGGCAGCCAGCTGCTGGCCGCCGCCGCGGACCAGGGCAAGGGCGTGGTCTGGCTGGACGCCACCTCCGGCCGCACCGACCTGGTGACCCGCGCCCGCCCGGCGGGCTCCTGCTGATCCGGCCGTGGCCGGCGGCCGGCCCGCCCGGCCCGGCGTCGCGCCGGTGCCGGGCCGGCTGCCTCAGCGCCTGGTCCCCGGCTTCCGGAAAGGGCTCAAGTCGCTTCCAGGCCAGTGGGGTTGAGGCGGCCCTTCGGGCAGGCCCGGTCCGTCACTCGAAGCGCGCGGGGTCGCCGGCCCCGCGACGGACGATCTCCGCCTCGCCGCTGGAGAAGTCGACGACCGTCGTCGGGACTGTGCCGCAGTCGCCCGAGTCCACCACGGTGTCCAGCACGTGGTCGAGCCGCTCCTTGATCTCCCACCCCTGGGTCAGCGGCTCGTCCTCACCGGGGAGGAGCAGGGTGCTGGAGACCATGGGCTCGCCGAGTTCGGCGAGCAGGGCCCTGGTGACGGCGTGGTCGGGGATCCGGACCCCCACCGTCTTCTTCTTCGGGTGCAGCAGACGGCGGGGGACCTCCTTGGTGGCGGGGAGGATGAAGGTGTAGCTGCCCGGCGTCGCCGCCTTGACGGCGCGGAAGACGTTGTTGTCGATGTGGACGAACTGGCCCAACTGGGCGAAGTCCATGCACATCAGGGTGAAGTGGTGGCGTTCGTCGAGACGCCGGATCGACCGGATCCGGTCGAGGGCGTCGCGGTTGTCCAGCTGACAGCCCAGGGCGAAACAGGAGTCGGTCGGGTACGCGATGAGGTCTCCGGAGCGCAGGCCGGCGACCACGGTGCCGATGGTGCGGGGCTGGGGGGATTCTGGGTGAACGTCGAAGTACTTCGCCATTGGCCGACCCTACGGGATGCCCGCCCCCGATCGGTGCAGCCGTCGAGCACGCCGCGCCCGTCGAGCACTCCGTGCGGGGCGCCCGTGATCAGCCCGTGATCAGCCCGCGCAGTCCGGGCAGAGCCCCCGGTAGGTGACCTCCGCCTGGGCCACCGCGAACCCGAAGCGCTGCTCGTCCGGCAGGTCGGCCAGCGGATTGCCGCGCGGGTGGACGTCGCGGATCGCGCCGCAGCCGGTGCAGATCAGGTGCTGGTGCGGGTGGTGCGCGTTCGGGTCGTACCGCTTGGCGCGCCCGTCGGTGGACACCTCGATGACCTCACCCAGGGTGACCAGTTCACCGAGCGTGTTGTAGACCGTCGCCCGGGAGATCTCCGGCAGGCGCTCGGCCGCCCGGGCGTGCACCTCGTCGGCGGTCAGGTGCACGTGCTCGCCGTCCAGGACCTCGGCCACGACACGCCGCTGGGAGGTGAGGCGCCAGCCACGCCCGCGCAGCCGCTCCAGCAGGTCACTCATATCGGTTCACCTATTCAGGTCAAGTAGTGGACCGGAGTTTACCAATGCACATCCGGTGCCTTCCGAATCCCGATCGGATATGGCTTTGGTGTCTTTCTTGACTTGGATTCCGTCCATCGTAGGATCGGCTCCGGCGCTAGCCTGGGTGGCAGCAGCACGTGACTCCCGTCACCGCCGTACGCGGCGGCAAGCGTGGCAACACGTGGCGCGCCAGGACCAGACAGCAGCAGTAGGTGCCGTAGGTAGCAGTGAAGACACCGTGATCCGCCTTGTGAGGGAAGGATTCCCATGTCTGACATCCACGATGCAACCGGCGTAGAGGCGAGCGCGGAAGGTTGCCCGGTGAACCACGGGCGGGCGCCGCACCCCACCCAGGGCGGCGGGAACCGCCAGTGGTGGCCGGAACGGCTCAATCTGAAGATCCTCGCGAAGAACCCCGCCGTGGCCAATCCGCTCGGTGCGGACTTCGACTACGCCGAGGCCTTCCGGGCCCTCGACCTCCCGGCCGTCAAGCGGGACATCCAGGAGGCCCTCTCCACCTCGAAGGACTGGTGGCCGGCCGACTTCGGCTACTACGGCCCCTTCATCATCCGGATGGCCTGGCACAGCGCCGGCACCTACCGGATCAGCGACGGCCGCGGCGGCGCCGGCGGCGGCCAGCAGCGCTTCGCCCCGCTGAACAGCTGGCCCGACAACGCCAGCCTGGACAAGGCCCGCCGCCTGCTGTGGCCGGTGAAGAAGAAGTACGGGCGCGCCCTGTCCTGGGCCGACCTGATCGTCCTGTCCGGGAACGTGGCCCTGGAGGGCATGGGCTTCCGGACCTTCGGCTTCGGCGGCGGCCGGGTCGACGAGTGGGAGCCGGACGAGGACGTCTACTGGGGCCCGGAGACCACCTGGCTCGGCGACGAGCGCTACACCGGCGACCGCGAGCTGGAGAACCCGCTGGCCGCCGTCCAGATGGGCCTGATCTACGTCAACCCCGAGGGCCCGAACGGCAACCCGGACCCGATCGCCGCCGCCCGCGACATCCGCGAGACCTTCTACCGGATGGCGATGAACGACGAGGAGACCGTCGCGCTGATCGCCGGCGGCCACACCTTCGGCAAGACCCACGGCGCCGGCCCCGCCGACAACGTCGGCCCGGCCCCCGAGGACGCCCCGATCGAGCAGCAGGGCCTCGGCTGGAAGAGCGCCTTCGGCACCGGCGTCGGCGGCGACGCCATCACCAGCGGTCTGGAGGGCACCTGGACGCCCACCCCGATCACCTGGGACAACAGCTTCTTCGAGACGCTGTTCGGCTACGAGTGGGAGCTCACCAAGAGCCCGGCCGGCGCGCACCAGTGGAAGCCCAAGGACGGCGGCGGCGAGGGCACCGTCCCGGACGCGCACGACCCGGGCAAGCGGCACGTGCCGATCATGCTCACCACCGACCTGTCGCTGCGCCTCGACCCGGTCTACGAGCCGATCTCCCGGCGCTTCCTGGAAAACCCGGAGGAGTTCGCCGACGCCTTCGCCCGCGCCTGGTACAAGCTGACCCACCGCGACATGGGCCCGGTCGTCCGCTACCTCGGCCCGGAGGTCCCCGGCGAGCACCTGCTCTGGCAGGACCCGCTTCCGGAGGCCACGTACCAGCAGATCGGCGCGGCCGACGTCGCCGACCTCAAGCGCCGGATCACCGCCACCGGCCTCCCGGTGTCCGACCTGGTCTCCACCGCCTGGGCGGCGGCCTCCTCGTTCCGCTCCAGCGACAAGCGCGGCGGCGCCAACGGCGGACGCATCCGGCTCCAGCCGCAGATCGGCTGGGAGGTCAACGAACCCGACCGGCTGGCCTCGGTGCTGCGCGCGCTGGAGGGCGTGCAGCAGGAGTTCAACGCGCAGGGCGGCGGCAAGCAGGTCTCGCTCGCCGACCTGGTGGTGCTGGCCGGCGGCGTCGGCGTCGAGCAGGCCGCCAAGGCGGCCGGCCTGGCCGTCGAGGTGCCGTTCGCGCCCGGCCGGGTGGACGCGTCGCAGGAGCTGACCGACACCGAGTCCTTCGCCGCCATGGAGCCCAAGGCGGACGGCTTCCGCAACTGGGTCGGCAAGGGCAACCGGCTGCCGGCCGAGTACCTGCTGCTCGACAAGGCCAACCTGCTGGGTGTCAGCGCGCCCGAACTGACCGTGCTGGTCGGCGGCCTGCGGGTGCTGGGCGCCAACCACGGCCGGTCGAAGCACGGTGTGCTCACCGGGACCCCGGGCGTGCTGACGAACGACTACTTCGTCAACCTGCTGGACCTGGACACCAGTTGGAAGGCCACCTCGGAGGACGCGCACACCTTCGAGGGCCGGGACGGCTCGGGCCGGGTCCGGTGGACCGGCACCCGTGCCGACCTGGTCTTCGGCTCGAACGCCGAACTGCGGGCCGTCGCCGAGGTGTACGCGGGCGACGACGCCAAGGAGAAGTTCGTCGAGGACTTCGTCGCGGCCTGGGCCAAGGTCATGAACGCGGACCGCTTCGACCTCGCCTGATCCCGGGCGGCTGGCGGCGGGAGCCCGGGGGCGCCGACCCCCGGGCTCCCGCCGTTCCGTGGTCGCCGCCGTGGTCGCCGCAGTGTTCCCGTCGCGCTCCCGCCGGGGGCTACCGGCCCTCGGGGGAGCCCACGCTCACCAGCCCGGTCTCGTACGCCGCGACCACCACCTGGGCCCGGTCCCGCAGGCCCAGCTTGCCGAGGATCCGGGCCACGTGCGTCTTCACCGTCGCCTCGGAGAGCTGTAGCCCGCGGGCCAGTTCGGCGTTGCTGAGGCCGCGGGCGAGCAGCGCCGTCACCTCCAGCTCGCGCGGGGTGAGCGTGCCCAGCTCGCGGTGCGGGGCGAGCGCGGCACCGGCCGGGTCGTCCGGGCGGGCGAAGCGCTCGACCAGGCGGCGGGTGATCGCGGGGGCGAGCAGCGCGTCCCCGGTGCGGACCAGCCGGACGGCCGCCGCCAGGTGCTCCGGGGTGACGTCCTTCAGCAGGAAGCCGCTGGCCCCGGCCGCCATCGCCGCGTAGACGTAGCGGTCGAGGTCGAAGGTGGTCAGCATGATGACCCGTGGCGGCTCCTGCGCGCCGTCCGCCAGGATCCGGCGGGTGGCCTCCAGCCCGTCCAGGCCGGGCATCCGGATGTCCATCAGCACCACGTCCGGCCGGCAGCGCCGGACGGCCGCGACGGCCTGCTCGCCGTCCTCGGCCTCGGCCACCACCTCGATGCCCTCCGACTCCAGGATCAGCCGGAACCCGGTGCGGACCAGGGCCTGGTCGTCGGCGACCACCACCCGCAAGCTGTTCAAGAGTCCTCCAGGGGGAGACGGGCCGTGACGCGGTAGCCGCCGCGCGGCCGGGGGCCGGTGTGCAGGGTGCCGCCGTAGACGGCGAGGCGTTCGCGCAGGCCGAGCAGGCCGCGTCCGTTGCCGCTGGCGGCCGCGCCGGTGGGGCGGCCGCCGGTGTCGGTGACCTCCACCAGGAGCCGGCCGGGCGCGTACTCGACGGTGACCGCGGCGTCGGCGCCGCCCGCGTGTTTGACGGTGTTGGTGAGCGCCTCCTGGACGACCCGGTAGGCGGCCAGTTCGACCCCGGGCGGGACGGTCCTGCGCTCGCCGCGGACGGTCAGCTCGACCGGCAGTCCGGCCTGCCGGACGCCCTCGACCAGGGCGCCGAGGCGGCCGAGGCCGGGCTGCGGGCTGAGGTCGGCTGCGGCCGCCGGGTCCGTGTCGCCCGCCGCGCCGCCGGTCCCTGAGCCGATGCCCCCTGAGCCGATGGTCCCCGAGTCGATGGTCAACAGGCCCATCACCTGCCGCAGTTCGGTCATCGCCGCACGGCCGCCGGACTCCACCGCGGCCATCGCCTCGCGGGCCTTGTCCGGAGCGGTGTCCAGGATCTTGCGGGCCGCCCCGGCCTGGATCGTCATCATGCTCACGTTGTGCGTGACGATGTCGTGCAACTCCCGGGCGATCCGGGCCCGTTCGAGCTCCACCGCGCGGTGCAGCGCGGCCAGCTGCTCGCGCTCCAGGGCGGAGAGACGCTCCCGCCCCTCCTCCACCCGGCGGCGCCACATCCGCAGTTCGTAGGCGACCGCGAGCACCGGCACCAGCAGCAGGACGGCGATCACCCCGTTGGGGAAGTGCGGCAGCTTGGCCTCGCCGAACAGCACCACCAGGGCGGCGGTCGCCGCCGGCAGGCTCAGCAGTACGGCCCCCGGCCGGCGCCCGTACGCGGCGGCGCTGTACGCGGCGACGACCACCGCCACGCCCGCCGAGTACGCGATGTCCTCGGACGCGTGCCGCACCAGCAGGGCGGCCGGCAGCACCGCCCACAGCACCGCCAGCGGGTAGTGGCGGCGCAGCACCAGCGGCAGCGGGACGAGCGGCACCAGCAACAGCAACAGCCCGTGCCGGCCCGGGTGGCCCGGATTCTCCGCGATGGTCGCGTAGCGCCCGCTGGTGAGCGCGAGGAAGAGGGCCAGGGACAGGTCGAAGGCCCGGCCGCGCCGGGTCGGCCGGGGC
The DNA here is from genome assembly GCF_014596515.1 of Streptomyces sp. CBMA156. Taxonomy (GTDB): domain Bacteria; phylum Actinomycetota; class Actinomycetes; order Streptomycetales; family Streptomycetaceae; genus Kitasatospora. The sequence goes on along the minus strand of NZ_MSJQ01000256.1, from coordinate 2,171 downwards.
GGTGGCGCGGCGCCGGGGCCGCCGGCCGGGCGGACCGCCGCCCACAGCCGTCGCACCGTCGGATGGTTGATCACCGGGACATTGTGCGGGCCAGGGGCCCCGCGGGACAGCCCCGCGGGCGGCGGGAAGCGGGTACATCCCTCGACTACACCGGAAGGATGACGCCGGCGGACGTCCGCCCGGCGAGGTACGGAACCTGCCGCGGGCGGCGGACGCGGGCCCGGGCGGCCCGCTCGTACCTTCGTCCTCGTCATCAGGCGGGCAACGACGAGGAGCGGGGAAATGAGCAGCGATCCGGTGATCGGACTGAGCGGGGTGAGCCGGCACTACGAGGGGGCCGGGGCGGCGCTGGACGGGGTCACGCTGAGCGTGCGGGCGGGGGAGTGCGTGGCCGTGCTCGGCCCGTCCGGCAGCGGGAAGTCCACCCTGCTGAACCTGGTGGCCGGGCTGGACCGGCCGAGCGCCGGGACGGTCACCGTCGCCGGGGTACGGGTGGACCGGCTGGGCGAGGCGGCCTCGGCCCGCTACCGGCGCGGCACGATCGGCATGGTGTTCCAGTTCTTCAACCTGCTGGACGACCTCACCGTGGCCGACAACGTGGTGATGGCCGGCGAGCTGGCCGGGGTGCCGCGCGCCGAGGCCCGGCGCCGGGCCGCCGAGCTGCTGGAAGCGCTCGGCATCGACCGGCACGCCCGCGCCCACCCGGGCCGGCTCTCCGGCGGCGAGCGCCAACGCGTCGCGGTGGCAAGGGCGTTGATGAACCGGCCGACCGTACTGCTGGCCGACGAACCGACCGGTGCGCTGGACTCGGCCTCGGGCGAGGACGTCAAGGAACTGTTCCGGGAGCTGCACGAGGACGGGCAGACCATCCTGATCGTCACCCACGACCTGGCACTGGCCGGGGACTGCGCCACCCGCACCGTCCGGATGCGGGACGGCCGGGTCGAGGCGGACTCGGCGGTGGCGGCATGAGTGAGCGGAGTGAGCTCATCATCGGGAGGTGCGCGTTGCGCGAAGCGCCTGCCGAGCGTAGCGAGGTGGGCGCATGAGTGCCCTCGGAAGGGTGGTGCGCGCGGGCGTCCGCAGGCGCCGGACGCAGTCCGCCGCCGTCGGGCTGGCCGCGCTGGTGGCCACCACCTGCTCCGTCCTCGGCGGCTCTCTGCTGGTGGCCTCCCAGGCCCCCTTCGACCGGGCCTTCGACGGCCAGCACGGCGCCCACCTCACCGCGCGCTTCGACGGCACCCGGACGGACGCCGCGCAGCTCGCCGCCACCGCGCACGCCGCCGGAGTGACGGCCACCGCGGGGCCGTACCGCACCGTCACCGTCGACCCGGGGCCCGGGCCCGGCCTGGACCTGCCACCCGGGGTGACGATGTCGCCGATGACCGTCACCGGCCGCGCCGCGGCCGCCGCCGGGGTCGACGACCTCACCCTGCTCCAGGGGAGTTGGCCGCAGCGGCCGGGCGAGGTGGTGATCGAGGCCGGGTACCACGACATCCCGCGGGAGCCGGGCGGCACCCTGCGCCTGCCCGGCCTGCCGGGCAGCCCGACGCTGAAGGTCGTCGGCTTCGCCCGCTCCGTCAGCCGGACCTCCGACGCCTGGGTGGCCCCGGAGGCCGTCGCCGCCCTCGCCCCGCCCGGCAGCACCCCCGGCTACGAGATGCTCTACCGCTTCGGCGAGGCCGGCAGCACCGAGGCGATGGCCGCCGGCCGGGCCGCCGTCGTCGCCGCGGCGCCCGCCGGCGCGCTGACCGGCGCGCAGTCCTGGCTCACCGCCAAGCAGGGCTCGGACCGCAACACGGCGCTGTTCCTGCCCTTCATGGTCGCCTTCGGCCTGCTCGGCATGGCGATGTCGGTGCTGGTCGCGGGGAACGTGGTGGCCGGTGCCGTCGGCGCCGCCACCCGGCGGATCGGCGTGCTCAAGGCGCTCGGCTGCACCCCCGCCCAGGTGGTGCGCGCGTACGTCGCCCAGGCGCTGGTCCCGGCCACCGCGGGCACCCTGCTCGGGGTGGCCGCGGGCAACGCGCTGACCATCCCGGTGCTCGCCACCACCGGCTCGTTCTACGGCACCACGACCTCCGGCATCGCCCCCTGGGTGGACGTCGCGGTGGCGGGCGGCACACTGGCCGCCGTCGCCCTGGTCGCCTGGGCCGCGGCCGCCCGCGCCGGAC
>NZ_MSJQ01000255.1 GCF_014596515.1 Streptomyces sp. CBMA156 | reverse complement strand
CCGTCGGCACCGCCGCCGGTGCGCCCGCCCCGCCGCCGGACCACCCGGCCGGCTCGGCGAGCCGCCGCTCGACCGTACGGGCGTCCGCCGGCCGGTCCGCCGGGTCCTTGGCCAGCAGCTCGGCGACCAGCCCGGCCACCTGCGGCGGCAGCCCGAACTGCGCCGGGTCCAGCGGCGCCGGCGCCTCGTTGAGGTGCCGGTACATCAGTACCGGCGTCGAGTCCCCGCCGAACGGCCTTGCCCCGGTGAAGAGTTCGACGAGCACGCAGCCCAGCGCGTACAGGTCGGCCCGCCCGTCCACCCGGCCGCCGGTCCAGCGCTCCGGCGCCATGTACGCCGGGCTGCCGACGATCGTCCCGGTGGTGGTCAGCCCGCCCGTGCCGGTGTCCAGCTGGGCGATGCCGAAGTCCAGCACCTTGAGGTGCCCGGCATCGGTGATCATCACGTTGTCCGGCTTGATGTCCCGGTGCACCATGCCCGCGTCGTGCGCGGCCGCCAGGGCGCTGCTGATCTCCCGGCCCCAGCGCAGGCCGAGCGCGGGCTCGGGCACCCCCGCCCGCAGCACCTCGGTCAGGGTGCGGCCGGTGAGCAGCTCCATCACCAGGTAGGTGACCTGCCGGCCGCCCACCTCGCACTGGCCGAGGTCGTGCACCGTGACGATGTGCGGGTGCGACAGGTTGCCCGCCGCGCCGGCCTCCCGGACGAACCGCAGCGCCGCCTTCGCCCGGTCACCGTCGTGGTGCCCGATGACCTTGACCGCCACCGGCCGCCCCATCCGGGTGTCCCTGGCCCGCCACACCACCCCGAAACCGCCCTGGCCGAGCTTCTCCTCCAGCTCGTACCGGCCGTCGAGGACGTCACCGACTCGCACGTGCCCCTCCTCCCCCTCCCCGTCCTGACGCCCAGACTCTACCGACGGCCCTCCCCTCCGCACGGAGCCGGTGGAAGGATGGACCCGAGCCCCGCGCCGGTGCGGCGGCTCGGACCAGCAGAGCCCGAGGAGCGCAGTCATGGCCAAACAGGCCCCGCAGAGCGACCCGGCGCAGGACTCCCCCGAGGTGTCGGCGCCCCAGCACGCGGCCGCCGGGCTGACCGCCGTCGGCCACAGCCTGCGGATGGCCGCCGAGCAGATGGGCGCCCGCCGCACCCTGGCCACCCTGCGCAAGGTCAACCAGCCGGACGGCTTCGACTGCCCCGGCTGCGCCTGGCCCGAGCCGGACCGGACGCACACCGCCGAGTTCTGCGAGAACGGCGCCAAGGCCGTCGCCGAGGAGGCCACCGAGCGCCGGATACGCGCCGAGTTCTTCGCCGCCCACCCGGTCGCCGACCTCGCCGGACGCTCCGGCTACTGGCTCGGCCAGCAGGGCAGGCTCACCCAGCCGATGCTTCTCGACGAGGGCGCCACCCACTACACGCCGGTCTCCTGGGACGACGCCTTCGCGCTGATCGCCGAGGAGCTGAAGGCCCTGGACACCCCGGACGGCGCCGCCTTCTACACCTCGGGCCGGACCAGCAACGAGGCCGCCTTCGCGTACCAGCTGTTCGCCCGCCGGCTCGGCACCAACAACCTGCCGGACTGCTCCAACATGTGCCACGAGTCCTCCGGTTCGGCGCTCACCGAGACGCTCGGCATCGGCAAGGGCAGCGTCAGCCTCAAGGACCTCTACCAGGCCGACCTGATCATCGTGGCCGGCCAGAACCCCGGCACCAACCACCCCCGGATGCTCTCCGCGCTGGAGCGCGCCAAGCGGGCCGGCGCCACCGTCGTCAGCGTCAACCCGCTGCCGGAGGCCGGCCTGGAGCGGTTCAAGAACCCCCAGCACGCCCGCGGCCTGGTCGGCCACGGCACCAAGCTGACCGACCTCTTCCTCCAGATCCGCCTCGGCGGCGACCTCGCGCTGTTCCGCGCGCTCAACCGGATCGTCCTGGAGCGGGACGGCGTGGACCGCGCGTTCGTCGCCGAACACTGCCACGGCTTCGAGGAGTTCGAGGCCCAGGCGCTGACGACCGACCGGGCGGAGGTGCTCGCCGCGACCGGCCTCCCCTGGGAGCAGATCGAGGAGCTCGGCCGGCTGGTGCTGAGGTCCGAGAAGATCATCGTCTGCTGGGCGATGGGCCTCACCCAGCACAAGCACGCCGTCCCGACCATCCGCGAGGTGGTCAACTTCCTGCTGCTGCGCGGCAACGTGGGCCGCCCCGGCGCCGGGGTCTGCCCGGTGCGCGGGCACAGCAACGTCCAGGGCGACCGGACGATGGGCATCTTCGAGCGGCCGGCCCCCGCCTTCCTGGACGCGCTGGGCGGGGAGTTCGGCTTCGAGCCGCCGCGCGAGCACGGACTCGACTCGGTGGACACCATCCGCGCGATGCGCGACGGCCGGATCGGGGTGTTCTTCGCGATGGGCGGCAACTTCGTCGCGGCCACCCCGGACACCGAGGTCACCGAGGCCGCGATGCGCCGCTGCCGGCTGACCGTCCACGTCTCCACCAAGCTCAACCGCTCGCACGTGATCACCGGCGCCCGCGCGCTGATCCTGCCCACCCTGGGCCGCACCGACCGGGACGTCACCGGGCGCGGCGCCCAGTTCGTCAGCGTCGAGGACTCGATGGGCCAGGTGCACGCCTCGCGCGGCGGCCTGCGTCCGCCCGCGCCCGGTCTGCTCTCCGAGACCGCGATCGTCTGCCGCCTCGCCCGCGCCGTGCTCGGCCCGCGGGACACCGTGCCGTGGGAGGACTTCGCCACCGACTACGACACCCTGCGGGACCGGATCGCCCGCGTCGTGCCGGGCTTCGAGGACTACAACGAGAAGGTCCGCCGCCCCGGCGGCTTCACCCTGCCGCACGGCCCCCGGGACTCCCGCACCTTCCCGACCGCGACCGGCCGGGCCAACTTCTCGGTCAACCCGCTGACCGCCCCCGAGGTCCCGCCGGGCCGGCTGCTGCTCCAGACCCTGCGCTCGCACGACCAGTACAACACCACGATCTACGGCCTCGACGACCGCTACCGCGGCATCAAGGGCGGCCGCCGGGTGGTCCTGGTCAACCCCGCCGACGCCGAGGAGCTCGGGCTCACCGACGGCGGGTACGTGGACCTGGTCGGCGAGTGGAGCGACGGCGTGGAGCGCCGCGCCCCGCACTTCCGCGTCGTCCACTACCCCGTCGCCCGCGGCGGCGCGGCGGCCTACTACCCCGAGACCAACGTCCTGGTGCCGCTCGACTCCACCGCGGACATCAGCAACACCCCCACCTCCAAGGCCGTGGTCATCCGCTTCGCCCCCGACAGCGGCGCCTGACCCGGCGGCCGGAACGGCGCGGAGGCCGCCCCACGTCCGGTGACGTGGGGCGGCCTCCGCGCGACCGCGTCAGTGGGTCGGCGTGCCCAGCGGCAGCGTCGCCGTGGCGCTGCCCTGCGCCGTGGCGCTCGCCGAGCCGGTGCCGGTCGGGCTCCCCGTCCGGGTGTCGGTCGGGGTGCCGGTCGGCGTCCCGGTCCCGGTCGGGGTGGGCGTCCCCGGGGTGTCGGTCGGGGTCGGGGCCGGAGTGTTCGGCGTCCCGGTCGGGGTCGGCGTGGGCGTCCCGGTCTCCGACGGCGTGCCGGGGTTCGACGGCGTCCCCGGGTCGGTCGGCGTACCCGTGCCGCCCGGCGTGGTCGGCGTACCGGTGCCACCCGGCGTCTCCGGCACCACCGGGGGCGTCACCGCGCCGCCCGCGGCCGGCGGGGTCGGCACCTGGCCGGCCGGGCTCGGCGCTATCGGCGTGACGGAGTCCCAGCCCGGCGGGAGGTCGGGCACCTTCCACGCGCCGCCGGCGTCGTCCGCCGCGCCGGACGGGTCGGGCCGGACGGCTCCGAGGATCGGCATCGAGCCGATCGGCGAGATCTTGATGAACGCCCCGGGCCGCGGTGCCTGCACGACCAGCCCGCCGCCGATGTACATCCCGACGTGCGAGGCGTCCTGGAAGTAGATCACCAGGTCGCCGGGCCGCAGCTGGTCGAGCGCCACGTGCGGCAGCTGCGCCCACTGCTCCTGGCTGGTGCGCGGAATCGGCCGGCCCGCGTGCAGCCAGGCCTGCGAGGTGAGGCCCGAGCAGTCGTAGGAGCCCGGTCCGGTGCCGCCCCACAGGTACGGCTTGCCCAGCTGCGCCAGCGCGAAGGCTATGGCCGCGCGCCCCTGCAAGGAGGGCGTGCGCTCCCCCTTGCCGAGCGCCCCCGAGGCGAGGAACGCGAGCTGCGCCTCGTCCGCCTTGGCCTTCTCCAGCTGCTCCAGCTCGGTCCGCTGGGCGCCGGTCAGCGAGGCGACCGCCTGCTCGACCGCGGCGAGGTCGGCGGCCGCCTTGGCCTTGGCCGAGTCCTGCTGGGTGACCAGCGTCCGGGAGGTGTTCAGCGCCTCCTCGGTCTGCTTCCGCAGCCCGTCCAGCGCGTCCCGGTCGCTCTTCAGCTTGTCCAGGAACTCCGACTGCGAGCGGCTGGCCGAGGCGAGCAGCTCGGCGATGACGACCGCCTCGTACGGGTCCTTGGAGAGCAGCAGCTCGGCGTACGCGGACGTGGCCCCGTTGCGGTACTGCGCGGCGGCGAGCTGCGAGGCGATGTCGGTGCCGGCGTCGACCTGCTTCTGCTGGCGGTCGAACCGGCCCTGGAGGTCGGTGAGCGAGGTCTGCTGCTCCGTCACCTTGGCGACGGCGCCGTTGTACTGCTCGGTGGCGGCCTCGGCGCTCTGGTAGAGGGCGTGCAGCTGGTCGAGCATCGGGCCGAGGGTGGCCTTGGCGGCGGCGAGCGGGTCCGCGCCGGCGGCGGTCTGGCCGGTCCCCGGGTCGGGTGCGGCCCAGGCGGCCTGGGCGCCCACGGGCAGCGCGAGCGCGGCGGCCGCGAGGACGGCTCCGCAGCGCAGTGCCGCCCGGACCCAGGGCCGTACGCGTGCCGTCTCCGCTCTCTGTCCCGCCCCGCCCATGGCCTGGTCCTCCCCGCCGCACACTGCCCCTGTCCCGGCTTCCCGGATCCCGCAGATCCTCCCACGGGTCCCCCGACGGAAACAGGGCGCGCGCGGACCGGGAGGTTAATTCTCGATGGACCTGTGAGACAGCTCTCAGCAAATCGGGTCGAACCGGCAGGTTCTTCGCTAATGTCCAGTTCAGCGCGCCCTGGGTCACTCCGATGAAAGGCACTGGTCACCGCGAGTCAACCATCGGAACCATGATTCCCGGTCCAGTTCACCTTCCGTTTACCAAGCAGACCTACGGTCGCGACGTCATCAACGTCCGTGCGACAACTAAGACGATTGTTTGGGTATGGAACACATCTCGTTCCTGGTGGCCGTTGTGATCATCACGGCGCTCGCCTTCGACTTCACAAACGGGTTCCACGACACCGCCAACGCGGCCGCCACCGCGATCGCGACCGGGGCCCTTCGTCCGAAGGTCGCGGTCACCATCGCGGCCCTGCTCAACTTCGCGGGCGCGTTCCTGTCCGTGAAGGTCGCCACCACCATCTCCGGCGGCATCGTCAACGAGAAGGCCGGAGTCCATCCCGAGATCATCTTCGCCGCCCTGGCCGGCGCGATCCTCTGGAACCTGCTGACCTGGCTGCGCGGCCTGCCGTCGAGTTCCTCGCACGCCCTGTACGGCGGCCTGATCGGCGCCACCGTCGTCGGTGTCGGCATGAACGGCGTCAACTTCGACACCGTGATCACCAAGATCCTCATCCCCGCGGTCGCCTCGCCGTTCGTCGCCGGACTGGCCTCCTGGGGTGCCACCAAGCTGGCCTACGCGATCACCCGCAAGGGCAACACCGCGACCACCGAGAAGGGCTTCAAGACCGGCCAGATCTTCTCCTCCTCGCTGATCTCGCTCGCGCACGGCACCAACGACGCCCAGAAGACGATGGGCATCATCACCCTCACCCTGGTCTCGGTCGGCGCCCTGCCGCACGGCGCGCTGCCCCCCGTCTGGGTGATCGTCTCGGCCGGCGCCGCGATCGCGCTCGGCACCTACATGGGCGGCTGGCGGATCATCCGCTCGATGGGCAAGGGCCTGGCGGACATCCGCCCCCCGCAGGGCTTCGCCTCCGAGTCGGCCGCCGCGACCGTCATCCTGACCTCCTCGCACATGGGCTTCGGCCTCTCCACCACCCAGGTCTGCTCCGGCGGCATCATGGGCGCCGGCCTCGGCGGCCCGAAGGGCGAGCTGCGCTGGAGCCTGGTCCGCCGCATGGTCTACACCTGGGGCCTGACCCTGCCGGCCGCCGCCGTGGTGTCCGGCGGCGCGGCCCTGCTGGCCGAGCAGGGCAACTGGGGCATCGCCCTGGTCGGCGCCGTGCTGGTGGCCGGCTCGGCCGCGATGTGGCTGATCTCCCGCCGCCAGCCGGTCGGCGCGGACAACGTCAACGACGTCACCCCGGTCGACGTCACCCCGGTCGAGGTCGCACCGACCGGTACGGCGAACGCCCCCACCCCCGCCTCGACCACGGTCGCGGCCTGAGCGCCGCAGGCTGAGGAGCACTCACCATGCACATCAAGTGGAACGCCCTGGCCCAGACCGCCGGGATCAGCTTCGGCGTCACCGTCGCCGTGGTCGCCGTCTTCGCGCTCGGCATCCTGGCGCTGTCCCGCCGCGAGGCCGCTGCGGGCAGCGCCGGTGAGGACGGCGGCACCGCGGCCGCGGGCGGCGGCAGGCTCGCCCTGGCCGGCGCGTACGTCTGCTTCGCGCTGTGCGGCGCGGTCGTCCTCTACGGACTGTCGCTGATCGCCGGCAGGTAGCCGCCGCACGCAGGACGACGGGCCGGGGAGTGCGTCCACACTCCCCGGCCCGTTCGCGTATCCCGGCTGCCGGTGGGTCCCCGGCCGGTCAGTCCCCGGCCGGTCAGCCCTCCGTGGCGGTCTTCAGCGCCGTCTCCCGGATGAACAGCACCGTGACGAAGGCCAGCGCCGCGAACGGGGCGGCCCACAGGAAGATGGTGCCGACGCCGTGGCCGAAGGCGTCCGTCACCAGCGGCACGATCGGGGCCGGCAGCTTGGCCAGGTCCGGGATGCCGCCGCCGGACGCCGCGGCCGACGCCGGGATGTGCGCCGCGGCCAGGTTCTCGGCCAGGTAGTGGCCGACCTTGTTCGACATCAGCGCGCCGAGCGCGGAGACGCCCATCGCGCCGCCCATGGTGCGGAAGAAGGTGACCACCGAGCTGGCCGCGCCGAGCTCGTGCCTGGGCACCGTGTTCTGCACCGCGAGCACCAGGTTCTGGCTGGTCAGGCCGAGCCCGACGCCGGTGATCGCCATGTAGACGGAGAGCAGCACGTAGCTGGTGTCGGCCCTGGCGGTACCGAGCAGGCCGAAGCCGACCGCGAGCAGCGCGGTGCCGGAGACCAGGTAGGCCTTCCACTTGCCGTACTTGGTGATCAGCCGGCCGGCCACCGCGGAGGAGACCGCCAGGCCGAGGATCATCGGCAGGGTCATCAGGCCGGCCATGGTCGGGGACTTGGCGCGGGCCAGCTGGAAGTACTGGCTGAGGAAGGTGGTCGCGCCGTACATCCCGACGCCGACCAGCACGCTGGCGAGCGCGGCCAGGGTGACGGTGCGGTACTTGAACAGGCTCGGCGGGATGATCGGCTCGGCGGCGCGGCGCTCGATCACGATGGCCAGGGCGCCCAGCAGCACCCCGCCGCCGACCATGGCCGCGGTCTGCCAGGACAGCCAGGCGTAGTTCTTGCCGGCCAGGGTGATCCAGATCATCAGCAGGCTGACCGAGGCGGTGATGACCACCGCGCCCAGGTAGTCGATCTTCGCCTTGCGCTTGACCACCGGCAGCTTGAGGGTGCGCTGCACCACCAGGATCGCGACCACCGCGAACGGGATGCCCACGTAGAAGCACCAGCGCCAGCCCAGCCAGGCGGTGTCCACGATGACGCCGCCGATCAGCGGGCCGCCGATGGTGGCGAGCGCGAAGACCGCGCCGAAGTAGCCGCTGTACCGGCCGCGTTCGCGCGCCGGGACCATCGCGGCCAGGCAGATCTGGCCGAGCGCCACGACACCGCCGGCGCCGATTCCCTGGAGCGCGCGACAGGCGATCAGCTCGCCGGTGTTCTGCGAGAGGCCGGCCAGCGCCGAGGTGCCGATGTAGATCAGCAGGGCGATCTGGAGCAGCAGCTTCTTGCTGACGAGGTCGGAGAGCTTGCCCCAGATCGGGGTGGAGGCGGTGAGGGTGAGCAGCGACGCGGTGATCACCCAGGTGTACGCGGACTGGCCGCCGTGCAGGTCGGCCAGGATGTGCGGCAGGGCGTTGGAGACGACGGTCGAGGAGAGCACGGCCACGAAGAGGCCGAGCAGCAGGCCGGAGAGCGCCTCCATCACCTGTCGGTGCGTCATCTGTTGACTGTCGGTCGCGGCGGCGGTTCCGCTCGCGGCCTCGGTGGTCACGGTCATCTGGGTCCTTCGGCGAGGCGCGCGGGATACGCGGATCATGAAAGTTCGTTGCCGTAAGCAACCATAAGCTGGATGGTTGAGTTAGGCAACTTTCTTCAAGGGGAAGTAAAGACCGCGCCCACGGGCCCCGGTCACCTCGCCGGCGACCTCCCGGTCACTCGGCCGCCGGCTCCTCCAGAACGTCGTTGAAGCGGTGCAGCAGCTCCGCGAAGCGGGCCACGTCCTCCGGCGACCAGCCGCCCATCACCTCGCGCACCCGCCGCAACCGGACGCCCTGCGCGGCCAGGTAGCGCCGCCGCCCGTCCTCGGTGAGCGACACCAGCGCGGCCCTGCGGTCCAGCGGATCCGTCTCCCTGGCGACCAGGCCCAGCTCCTCCAGCGTCCGGACCTGCCGGCTCACCGTCGCCTTGCCGATCGCGAAGTGCACGCCGACGTCGGTCACCCGCACCGGCCCCGCCTGCTCGATGTAGCCGAGCAGGCTGTACGCCATGCCCTCCAGCCCCGGGTGCACCCGCCGTGAGAGTTCCGCCACTCTGGCCCGGCCCCGCCGGAACATCAGCGCGACCTCGCGCTCCACCGCCACCAGGGCTTCTTCGTCACTCACCGCGCCAGTATCGCGCAGCGGCACCGACCCCCGTGCGGCGCGGGAGGTGCGACAAGCCAACTAGTTCATGGTATGAAGTATCGGTTCTGGAAGTACCGTTTTTCCCCATTACGCAAGGAGATGTGGATGGCAGCCCCGGGGCAGGGTTTCGTCGCCGAACTGAAGGGTGCGGTCACCCCGCGCGCGGCACTGCTCGTGTTCGGCGTGCTGCTGCTCCAGCTCGGCTTCATCACCTCCTACATCGGGGCGCTGCACAAGCCCGCCCCGCAGAACCTCTCCATCGCGGTGGTCGCCCCGCCGCAGGTCGCCCCCAAGCTGGTCGGCGCGCTGGAGGCGGTGCCGAACGACGCCGTCCGGGCCAGCACCGCGCCGGACGCCGAGACGGCGACCCAGCTGATCAAGGACCAGAAGCTCTACGCCGCGCTGGTCGTGGACCCGACCTCCACCCAGGACACCCTGCTGGTCGGCAACGCCCGTGGCACCGCCGCCGCCAAGGCCGCCGAGACCATCACCACCGCGATCGACCAGAGCCAGGGCCGGACCGTCAAGGTCCAGGACGTGGTGCCGCTCGCCAAGGGCGACAACAACGGCCTCTCCGCGTTCTACCTGGTCATCGGCTGGTGCGTCGGCGGCTACCTGGTCGCCTCGATCCTGGGCATCAGCGCGGGCTCCAAGCCGGCCAACACCCACCGTCTGCTGATCCGCCTCGGCGTCCTCGCGGTGTACTCGATCGGAGCCGGCCTGCTCGGCACGGTGATCGCCGGACCGATCCTGGACGCGCTGCCCGGCTCGGTCCTCGGCCTGAGCGCCATCGGTGCCCTGGTGGTGTTCACCGTCGGCGCCTTCACCATGGCGCTCCAGTGCCTGTTCGACATCCTCGGCATCGGCGTCGCGGTGCTGATCTTCGTGGTGCTCGGCAACCCGAGCGCGGGCGGGGTCTACCCGGCGCCGATGACGCCGCCGTTCTGGCGGGCCATCGGCTCGTGGATCCCCAACGGCGCCGGCACCACCGCCACCAAGTCGATCGCCTACTTCGGCTCCACCAACCTGGGGCTGCCGATCCTGGTCATGGTGGTCTGGGCACTGGTCGGCATCGGCATCGCCCTGCTGGCCGTGCTGCGGCGCGGGCGTTCCGAGGGTGACGCGCCGGTCGCCATCGAGGCCTGATCCGCCCCCGTACCCGACTCCACCGAGCCCCCGGCCACCGCGGCCGGGGGCTCGGTGCGTCCGGGGTGTGCCGGTGCGGCTCGTCCGGGCCGGTGTGCCGGGCGTCCGAGGGCCCGTTCCCCGGCCGTCCCTCCCTCACACCGTCAGGCCGTCAGGCCGTCCCGCTCTCAAGCCGTCAGGCCGCCGTGAACGGCCCCGGCTCGGCGACGACGGCCCGGACGACCCGCACCGCCGCACCCAGCAGCGGGCCCCGGCGGCCCAGCCGGGAGACGGTCAGCCGGTCGTCGGACCACGGCCGCACCGTCACCCTGGCGGCCAGCTCGGCCCGCATCGCGGGCAGCAGCCAGGGCGCCAGCCTGGCGTAGCCGCCGCCCAGCACCACCTCCGCCGGGTCCAACAGGTTCACCGCACCGGCGGCCGCGGTGCCGAGCGCCGTGCCGGCCCCG
>NZ_MSJQ01000254.1 GCF_014596515.1 Streptomyces sp. CBMA156 | reverse complement strand
GCCGCCGCCGCGGCCTCGGCGAACGGCACCGGCGGGGCGTACAGCGCGGAGGGGCCGACCATGCCGAGCCGGTCCCCGGGCGCGGCCCGCAGCGCCCAGGCGGCGGCCGGTCCCGTGCTGCCGTGCAGCACGAAGTCGATCTCCACCAGCCGGCTGCCGGGGCGCCGGTGGCGCAGGGTGAAGCTGCGCAGCAGCGGGCGCTCGGCCTCGGGGACGGCCAGGTAGGCCCGGTACCAGCCCATCGGGTCGTCCTGCCGGGCGGGCAGCACCGGCTCGCGCTGCCCGGGGCGCGGGAAGCAGAGCTTGAGCTGCTGGTCGGGGGCGGTGCCGACGGTGTCGGGCAGCTCGTCGGCGGCGAAGGTGATCCGGGTGGTGCGCGGCGTGATCCGGCGGACCTCGACGACCTCGGCGAAGGTGACGGGCAATGTCATCGCGAAACTCCTTCGGTTGGTAACCTTACGGCATAAAGAGTTGCCGCCGCGGCGATACTTTACGCCATAAGGAGATGTCGGATGACCGTCTACGCCGGGCAGGGCGACGCCCGTCGCTCGCTCGCCCTGCTCTGGGGTGCGCCCGAGGAACCGCGCACCGGACGCAGCGGCCCCAGACCGGGTCTGAGCGTGGACGCGATCGTGTCCGCCGCCGTCGCGGTGGCCGACGCCGAGGGCATGGCCGCGCTGTCGATGCGCGCCGTGGGCGAGCGGCTCGGCCGCACCGCGATGGCGCTGTACACCTACGTGCCGGGAAAGGCCGAGCTGCTCGACCTGATGCACGACCGGGCACTCGCCGAACTCCGCACCGGGCAACCGCCGGCGGCCGGCTGGCGGGAGGCCGTCACCGCCTGGGCCGAGGGCCTGTACGCCTGCTACCTGCGCCACCCCTGGGTGCTCCAGGTCTCACAGGCCCGCCCGGTCCTCGGCCCCGCCGAACTCGCCGCGATGGAGGCGCTGTTGGGCGCGTTGCGGCCGGCCGCTCTGGCGCCGCCGCGGCTGCGCGGGGCGGTCGCCGCGCTCTGGCAGTTCGTCCGCGGCCTGGCCGCCACCACCGCGGACGCGCGCGGCGCGGCGGCCGCGACCGGCGTCACCGACGAGGAGTGGTGGTCCGCCCGGTCCGCCCGGCTGGCCGAGCTGGCACCGGACTTCGCGGAGCGCTTCCCGCTGCTCGTGGCCCTGCAGAGCGAGGGCGGCGGCGCCCCGGAGGACACCCACCGGGAGGCCTTCCGCACCGGCCTCGCCGTCCTGCTCGACGGCATCGAAGCGGGGGCCGGGCCACGGGCCTGAGCACCGGCCGGACGACGGGCCCGAGAAGGAGCCTGAGCACGGGACGGGCCCGGCCGTGTGGGTGACACACGACCGGGCCCCCGCCGCGTCCACCCGCTCACTCGTGGGCGCGGCCGCGGGCGTAGGTGTACGAGGCCAGCAGGATCCGCCAGGCCACCTCGATCTCGTCCCGGTCGCGCGGGCCGAAGAGCAGCAGGGTGTTCTGGATCGGGTGCGGGATCCCCCAGCCCGCGTCGGTGACGTGCTTCTTGGTCGCCGGGGGCAGGGTGAGGTGCACGCTGCCGTCCTGCGGCGGGTGCTGGTGGGCGAACTCCCGGCTCTGCCGGATGAAGGCGTCGTCGGGCCCGGTGCCGAACTCGGGGGCCAGGTGGACGGCGCGGGCCTCGGGGTAGGGCACGTGGGTCGGGGCGAGGTAGACGCCGCTGAGCGACCGCATCCGCTGCCAGAACTCCTCCTGAAGCGGCGTCGGGGCGATCTGGTCGAGCTGACCGTGGGGCACCGGGCCGCGGGTGCGGGGGGCCGGTCCGGGGCGGTCGGGAAGGTTCAGGAGGGACATCGCTTTCCTTTCGTCATTACGACATCGAACAGTTCTCGGCTACGCTCTGGGCATGGAGGAGAAGCTTTCGAACGCTCCCGCACTGGTGGAGGGGGCCGTCGCCCTGCCGGTCATCGACCGGCTGCTGCGCGTCTCACGCCAGGCCGAGCTGCGCTTCGGCCGCACGTGCTCCCGCTTCGGGCTTCAGGCCTGGGAGTTCGACGTGCTCACCACGCTGCGCACCCAGGCACCGGTCCACGAGATGTGCCCGGGCAACATCGCCGACCGGCTGCTCATCTCGAACAGCACCATGACCAACCGCGTCAACCGGCTGGAGCAGGCCGGTCTGGTCGAGCGCCGGCTGAGCCCGGAGAACCGGCGGATCGTGATCGTCCGGCTCACCGACAAGGGCCGCGAGGTCGTCGACCAGGTGATCGCCGCCCGGAAGCAGACCGAGCGCGAGGTGCTCGGCAGCGGGCTCTCCGAGGAGGAGGCCGGCCAGCTGTCCGCGCTCCTCGGCAAGCTCGACACGGCGCTCGTCAGCCACGACGCGTGAGCTCCAGGCGCTCGTAGCGCCTGCCGTGGTAGATCAGCGGCTCGCCGGGGGCGGTCCGCACGTCGAGCACGTCGAGCAGCAGGACGCTGTGGTCCCCCGCGTCCACGGTGCGCGCCCGCCGGCACCGGACCGCGGCGAGGGCGCCCGGCAGCACCGGGGCCAGGCCCTCGGCGTACTCGAAGCCGGTGCCGGCGAACTTGTCGTCCACGGACGTCGCGAACCGCTCGGCCACCGGCCGCTGTCCGGCCGCCAGCACGTTGATCGCGACCGGCCCTGCCTCGGCGAACAGCCGGTACGAGCGCGAGGACTTGGCCTGGCAGACCAGCATCATCGGCGGGTCGAGCGACACCGACGTGACGGAGGTGGCGGCGAAGCCGTACGGCGTGCCGTCGGGCCCCGTGGTGGTCACCACGCACACGCCGCCGGCCAGCGCGGCCATGGCGTCCTTGAAGTGCGCCCTCAGGTCGTCGGACGGCGCGAGCAGCGATTCCCGGCTCATCGCCCGGCCCCCGCGAGGGCGGGCACGCCCGCCTCCAGCCAGCGTCCGTCGGGGCGGCCGAAGACGGCGGTGCCGTCCGCCCGGCGGGCGTAGACCTCCCGGCCCTGCCGCAGGGTGCGCTCGACGCGGCCGGTGAAGGTCCAGCCCTCGTAGGCGGACCAGCCGACCTTGGCGTACGCCTCGTCGGCGCGCAGCCACCAGTTGGTGTCGGCGGAGACGAGGACGAGGTCCGCGTCGTGGCCCTCGGTGAGGGCGCCCTTGCGGCCTTCCAGCCCGAAGAGCCGGGCCGGGCCCTCCGCCATGACCCGCACGGCGATCGTCAGGGCCTGCTCGGCGTCCCCGCCGGGAAGGCGCCGGCGCAGCCCGGTGAGCAGCGCGGGGAAGAGCTCCTGCACCCCGGGCAGTCCGGGCGGGGCGTCGGGGGCGGGCAGCGCCTTGTCGGTGAGGGCGTGCGGGGCGTGGTCGCTCCCGACACTGGCGACCTCGCCGCGGATGACGGCCTGCCAGAGCCGGTCCTGGTCGGCCTGGTCCCTGATGGCGGGGCTGAGCCGGATGCGCGGGCCGAGGCGCAGCGTGTCCTCGGTGGTGAAGGAGAGGTGGTGCCCGGTGACCTCGAAGGTGATCGGGATACCGGCCGCGCCCGCCGCGGTGAGCAGGTCGGCCTCCTCCTTGCTGGACACGTGCAGGACGTGCACGTCGGTGCGGTGCCTGCGGGCGAGTTCGATGAGCTTGGCGACGGCGACGATGCCGCCGCTGCGCGGCCGGTGGGCCTCGTACGAGCGGTAGGCCAGGGGTTCGCCCTGCCACTGGTCGAGGAGGGCGAAGACGTCGTCGTCCTCGGCGTGGAAGAGCAGCCGCAGGTTCTTCGCGGCGGCGAGCCGGAAGAGGTCGTCCAGCCTGGCGGGTTCGCGCAGGACGTGCGGCGCGGTGTGGTGGCCGGTCAGGAAGGCCTTGGCGGAGGTCGCCTCGCGCGGGGTGAAGTCGTCGAGGAGCGTGACGTCGTCCGGGTTGACTCCGGCGTGGAAGCGGTAGTCGACCAGGCTGGTGCCCTCGATCAGGGCGTGCTTGGCGTGGGCGTCGGCGGGGGTGAAGGTGGCGGGCCGGGTGTTGGGCATGTCGATGACGGTGGTGACACCGCCCGCGACGGCCGCCCGCGAGCCGTTCGCCCACTCCTCCTTGCCGGTGAGGCCGGGAGTTCGGAAGTGCACGTGGGAGTCGATGAGGCCGGGCAGCACGTACAGGCCGGAGGCGTCGACCGTCTCGCGGGCCTCGGCGGGCGCGCCGGGCGCCAGGACGGCGGCGATCCGCCCGTCGCGCACGGCGAGGTCGGTGCGGGTGGCCCGGCGGCCGTCGACGAGCGTGCCGCCGCGGACGAGGAGGTCGTAGGCCGGGGTGGGGTTCACGGGGTCCACAGGGTTCACAGGGTCCACGGGGTGCTCACCAGCTCCCTTGCGAGGTCGTTCGTCGGTCCCATGAGCGCCACGGCGCGGGCGTCGCGGGCCATCCGGTTGATGGGGTTGGAGATCACGTAGCCGGCGCTGCCGAGCAGCCGGGCGAGGGTCTGGACGACCTCCTCGGCGACCTCGGCGGCGAAGATCTTGCTGTGCAGGGTGACGGCGCCCGGGTCGGGGGCGTCGCACCGCCCGGCCCGTTCGACCAGGGCGCGCGCGGCCTCGATCCGGGTGCGGACCTCGGCGAGCCGGAAGCGCAGGCCCTGGTGGTCGAGCAGGCCGCGCTTGCGGGCGGCCGCGAAGGCGTGGTCCCAGGCGGCCTCGGCGATGCCGACGGCGACCGCGCCCAGCGTCGCACCGGACTGGCGGACGCCGGCGATGACGCGGTTGGCGCCGTCGCGCGGGCCCAGCATGGCGTCCGCGGGCACCACGCAGTCCTCCAGCTCGATGAAGCCGGTCGCCGAGGCGCGCATGCCGACCAGGTCGAGGCCGGTGTCCGGGGTGATGCCGGGGGTGTCGGCGGGGATGAGGAAGAAGCTCTGGCCCGAGGAGCCGTAGACCTCGCCGTCGTCCTCGACCCGGGTGGTCTGGGCGAGCACGAGGTAGACGTCGGCGAGGCCGGCGCCGGTGGTGAAGGCCTTGCCGCCGCTGATCGACCAGCTGCCGTCGGGCCGTTCCTCGGCGACGGTGGCGAGGTTGCGCTTGGCGGCGCCCGCCCCGGACTCGCTCCAGGCGGAGGCCGCGAGCCACTCGCCGGAGGCGAGCCTGGGCAGCAGCTCGCGCTGCTGCCCGTCGGTGCCCCACTCGACGATGCGGCTGGAGACGGCCAGGTGCTGGAAGACGATGATGGCGGTGGAGGGGTCGTGGCGGGCGATCTCGGCGACGCGCCGGTTGACCGTCAGCTGCGCGGCCCCGGCGCCCCCGAGGTGGGTGGGCGCCACCAGGCCGGTGACGTCGGAGGCGCGGACGGCCGCCAGCACCTCGGGGAACGGCCGGCCCTCCCGGTCGGCCGCCGTCGCGTGCTCGGCGAGGGTGGCGAGCAGGTTCTCGCGGCCGGTCGCCGTGGTGTCGCCCAGCTCGGCGGTGGGCAGTTCAGCGGTGGGCATGGGAGAGGGCCTCCTTCTGGGCGTAGGGCCGAAGCCGTTCGAGGGTGAGCGAGCCGGTGAACTCCACCGACTTCTGGGCGACGCTCACCCAGGCGAGGGTGTCCGCGGGGGTGTTGCCGGTGACCGCGGCGCGCACGGCGGTGGTGCCGCCCGCCGTGCGGACGGTGAGCGGCTCGCCGGGGGCGGTGGCGCTGCCGGCCAGCGTGTACGGGACGGTGCCGGCCATCTTGCTCGCCGCGCCGAGGCAGACCGCGCCGGTCAGCGCGATGGTGGGGTGCCAGCCGGGCACGGAGATCGGGCGGGCGGCGATGGTGCCGTCGCCGTCGGGCAGCAGCGCCGCGATCTTCGGGAAGGCCCCGCCGCGGGGCAGCCCGTAGACGTCGGCGGCGGCGCTGCGGATCTGCTGGAGGACCTCGAACAGGTGCGGGTCGTCGGTGAAGAGCTCGTCGGCGTCGCGCACCCCGAGGTCGGCCGCGTCGACGAAGACGTACGGGTTGCTCACCGACACGCAGCTCGCGGTGATGCTGCCGTCCTCGTAGACGAGCGAGGTGGTGGGTCCGCCGCCGTGGGTGAGGGCGTCCAGGCAGACCGCCGGGTGGTGCATGAAGTGGGCGGTGAAGGTGGCGCGGTCGCGCTGGCAGTCGTCGACCTCGCACACCACGTGGTCGCCGTTGTTGAGGACGTTGACCCGCACCCGGTGGCCGGGGGCGAGCCGGTGCACCCAGCCGAGCCGGCTGGCGGCCATCACCGAGGAGAGCACCGAGTGGCCGCAGCTGCCGTGGAAGTCGAAGCGGGGCTCGGGCCCCGGCATGACCTGCACGAAGCGGTAGTCGATGTCGAACAGGGGGTGCGCGGAGGGGGCGATGAGCGCGATCTTGGTGATCTTCTCCAGGCCGTGGCCCAGCTCCGCGAGGTGGCGTACGGCCTCGCGCAGCGCGGGCTCCAGCTCCTCCGGGCGCTCGGGCAGCCCGTCGGCGGGCAGGGCGAGGGTGGGGCTGGGGCTGCCCTTGGCGTAGGCGATCTGGGCCTGCATCACGCCGCCTCCCTCACCGGGAGCGCACCGGTGCGCGGGGTGCCGAGCTGCTCGCGCCAGATCTGGTGGACCATCAGCGACCAGATGGCCAGCGCGCTGGTGTCGCTGGGGCGCTCGATCTGGCTGTCGATGAGGTTCTGCACGGCGGTGGCGTCGAGCTGTCCCCCGGCGCGCAGCGCGGCGGGCGACAGGGTCTCCCTGGCGTGGTCGAGCAGCGCCTCGCCGGGGCGCAGCATCGCGGTGATGGGCAGGGTGAAGGGCTGCTTGGGCCGGTTGAGGACGGAGTCGGGCAGCAGTCCGCGGGCCGCCTGGTACAGGGCCCGCTTGCCCTCCTGGCCGCGGACCCGGAACTCCTCGGGGAGGCCGAGGGCGAACCGGGTGACGGCGGGCTGGCAGAACGGCAGCCGGACCTCCACCGAGCTGGCCATGGACAGGTGGTCGACGCGGCGCAGGTGGTAGGCGGGCAGCCGTTCGTCGACCTCGAAGGCGGTGATGGCCGCCAGCCGGTCGCCGGTCTCGCCGTACTTCTTGCCGAGGGTGTCGCGCAGGGTGTCGTACGCGCCGCCGTGCTGCGTCAGGTAGGCGCGGTAGTCGTCGGTGTAGAGCGACCGGCGCAGTTCGCCCGGAATCGCGGCGAGGGCTTCGAGGTAGTTGTGGGCCCAGTCGCCCTCGCCGTCGAGGAGGGCCTGCTTGATGCGCCCGTACCCGCCGAAGATCTCGTCGGCGGCGTCGCCGGTGACGGCGACCTTGAAGCCGGCGTCGCGCACGGCCTGGAAGAGGAGGTAGGTGCTGATCGAGATGGGGTCGGCATTGGGCTGGCCGAGGTGCCAGACCACGTCGTGCAGCAGCTCGGGGAAGCGGGCCGGGTCGGCCACGACCTGGTGGTACCTGGTGCCGTGGCGCTCGGCGACCTCGCGGGCGAAGTGCCGCTCGTCGAAGGGCCAGTCGCCCTGGTAGGCGATGTTGAAGCTGGTGAGGTCGGACACGGTCTCGGCGAGGAGCGCGGTGACCAGGCTGGAGTCGAGGCCGCCGCTGGTGATCGCGGAGATCGGCACGTCGGCCAGGGCCAGCAGCCGCGTCTGCTCGCGCAGCACCTCCTGGAGCCGGGCTCCCGCGCTCTCCAGGTCGCCGAACCGCTCGTCGGAGGTGGCGTCGGCGCGGCGGACGGTGCGCAGCCCGCCGGCGGCGGTGAAGGAGGCGGTGGTGGCGCGGGGCAGGACCTGCACCGAGTCGACCATCGTCTGTTCGCCGAAGGGGGTCTTGCTGGCGAGGTAGGCGTCGAGGCCGGGCAGCCACGGGTCCCAGCTGATGCCCGGCAGCGAGAGCAGGGCGGGCAGTTCGGAGGAGAAGTGGAACGTGCCGCGCTGCCGGTCCCACCGGTAGTAGAGCGGTTTCATGCCGGCCTGGTCGGTGGCGAGCACCAGGGTGGGCTCGTGGTGCAGGTCGAGGACGGCGATGGCGAACATGCCGTCGAGGTGCTCGGCGAAGCCCTCGCCGTAGTGGTCGTAGAGCGCCGGGAGGATGCTGCCGTCGCAGTGGTCGTGGAAGGTGTAGCCGAACGACCGCAGCCGGGCGCGGAGTTCGTGGTGGTTGTAGATCTCGCCGTTGAAGACGACCTTGATGCGGTCGCCCAGGGTGTAGGGCTGGTCGCCGTGGTCGAGGTCCATGATGGCCAGTCGGTTGTTGCCGAGCGCCCAGTCGTCGCCCGCGGCCAGGTACTGCGCGTCGGGGCCGCCGTGCCGCTGGAGCAGTGCGACCGTGCGCAGGTGGTTCGCGGAGTGCTCTCCGCCGAAGTGTCCGTATATCCGGCACATGGCTGTGGGTTACCTCACTTCACATCAGGGGAGACGCCGGCGGCGTGGTACAGCGCCGGATCGAAGGGGGTGGGCCCGCCGCAGGTGGTGAACGGCTCGGCGTCGGGGCCCGTGTGGGGGTTGCGGGCGCCGTGCGGAATTCCGGGGGGCGCGTACAGGACGTCGCCGGGGAGCACGTCGTTCCACTGGTCGTGCATGTAGAGCTGTCCGGCGCCTTCGACGGCGATGAACGCCTCTTCGCTCTCGGGGTGGATGTGCACGTTGAAGGTCTGGCCGGGCTGCTGGACACCGCAGTGCAGGCACAGCCGCGCGGAGCCGCTGCCGGGCCAGAACACGAAGTTCATGACCGCGCCCTCGCCCTCGGTGGGGGCCTCGCCGATGCCGGAGAAGCCGCGCAGCTGGGTCTCGCTGTCGGTGAGGGCGCCGGCGGTCTTGGGGGACGCGCCCTCGGGCTCGCCGCCGACGAGCTTGCTGCGCCAGACGTAGGCGGTCAGGCCCTCGGCGCCGGCGGTGAGTTCGAGCGTGCGGCCGGTGGGCGAGTAGAGCGCGGAGGTGCGGCGCAGCCCGGTGCGCGCGCTGCCGACGTCGCCGTGGCCGGATCCGGCGAACACGACGACGACGTTCTCCTCCTCGAAGGACCAGCCCTGCCGCCAGACGGCGTTCGGGGCGACCTCGACGACGTTGAGCCTGACCTTCCGTGCGCCGATCGCCGGCCCCACGGGCTCCGCGACCCGGCCCCAGTCGAACGCCGAGAATGCGAATTCCTCGCGACGGATTATCGCGCCCTTGACAGTTTCGGCACTCACGCCGAGCCTCCTTGTAATCGACCGGACTCGAACTTCCCTTTACTCGGGCTGGCCCTGGAGAATCTAGGTGGAGGGACGGTGGAACGCCAAGGAAAATCGCGTGCGGCCAAGATTTCTCCCCGCATGCGAAGGGCCGACCGCCCGCTCGGCCGAAATGTCTCCCGGCGCAATGCGCGGTTCACCCGCGGACATACGAAAAGGGCCGCCCCCGCATTGCGGGGGCGGCCCTGCCGGCTGACGCCGGCGACTAATCGGGGATAACCGAGAGGGCGGTGTCGACGATGGCCGTGAGTTGCTTCTCGTCCGGCATCGAAATACTCATGACGCGCAGCGCCTGAACCATGGCCGTGAGGAATCCGGCGAGGGAATCGACATCGGCTTCGGCGGAGATCTCGCCGGCCGCCCTGGCGGCATGGAGGGCGGCGGCGAAGGCGCCCTTGAGCGCCTCGATCGCGTCGCGGGCGATCCGGGCGGCGCCGGGGTCGTGCGGGACCCGTTCGACCACGGCGCTCACCAGCAGGCAGCCGGGCCGCTCGGGGGCGCCGAGCGACTGGGCGATCCGGTCGAGCAGCAGATCCCGTACGGCCTGCCGGAACGGGACGCTGCGCAGCAGTTGGGCCTGGAGGTCGTGCGTCGTGAGCTTCACGTAGTGCCGCAGGGCCCGCTCGTACAGCTGCTGCTTGCTGCCGAACGCGGCGTAGAGCGAGCCCTTGCCCAGGCCGGTGACGGCGCACAGGTCCTGGACGGAGGTGGCCTCGTAGCCCTGGCGCCAGAACAGCTCCATGGCAGCGCTCAGCGCCTCGTCCGTGTCAAAGCCTCGGGGTCGAGCCATGCCGTGGAGCGTAGGTGGTTATGGACCGTTCGGTCAACCAAGTCCCGTGGGATAGCTGGCATTCAGGACTGGGACGGCCGGTTCGCGCCAATTTTCTGTACCGACCGGTCCACCTCGGTGACGGCTTGACAGCGGGCGACGACGCTGCGATAGCGTACATTCCCACATCGAACAGTTCGTCATTGAACGCTGGCTGTCCGCCGGCCCACCCCTCACCACACCCACGAGGAGCCCCACCATGTCCGACGTCGTCCGCCGCGCCTCCGTCAGCAGCGAGCTGGCCCAGAAGATCATCCAGGCCGCCGCCACCGCCGCGCTCGCCGGCGACAAGCGCTTCGGCATCTCCGTCGTGGACGAGAGCGGCCACCTGAAGGCCTTCCTCCGCCAGGACGGCGCCAAGCTCATCACCCTCCAGGTCTCGCAGGACAAGGCCTACACCGCCGTCGCCTCCCAGCTCTCCACCGAGCAGTGGTCGGAGAACCTCAGGAAGGACGAGGTCGTCGGCAACGGCGCGCCCACCGGCATCGCCCGCCTGGTCGCCCTCGGCGGCGGGCTGCCGATCGTGGTCGACGGCGAGGTCGTCGGCGCGATCGGCGTCTCCGGCGGCCACTGGACCGACGACGTCAAGATCGCCGAGGCGGGCCTCGCCGTCCTGGGCTGACCACCCCGTCCGCCCCGTCCACCGGCCTCTCCCCGCACCCCCGTCGGGGAGAGGCCCCCCGCCCCGCCTCCGGTCCGACCCCCTTCCCGCCCTCGCGCCCTTCCTCCGGGAGAAGTCGCCATGCCCATCGCCCTGTTCATCCTGGGCCTCACCATCTTCGGCCTCGGCACCACCGAGTTCATGATCGCCGGCCTGCTCCCCGAGCTGGCCGAATCCTTCGATGTGACGGTCCCCCAGGCGGGCCACCTCATCTCGCTCTTCGCCATCGGCGTGACCGTCGGCGCCCCGCTGATCACCATGCTGGCCTCGCGCGTCCCCCGCAAGGCCACCCTGGTCACCCTGCTGGTGGTCTTCCTGGCCGGCGAACTGGTCGCCGCGACCGCGCAGAGCTACGGCGTGCTGATGGCCGCCCGCCTCATCACCGCCGTCGCCCACGGGGCGTTCTTCGGCATCGGCGCCGTCGTCGCCGCCTCGCTGGTGGAGCCGGCCAAGCGCGCCCGCGCCATCGCCATCATGTTCGGCGGCCTGACCATCGCCACCATCGCAGGCGCCCCGCTCGGCGCGTTCCTCGGCCAGCACTTCGGCTGGCGCGCCCCCTTCTGGGCGGTCTTCGCCATCGGCGTCGTCGGCCTCCTCGGCGTCATCACCCTCATCCCGCACCAGCCGCGCGAGGAGGGCGCGAACCTGCGCGCCGAGCTCGCCGCCTTCCGCCGCGTCAACGTGTGGCTGGCCCTGGCCACCACCCTGCTCAGCCAGGCCGCGCTGTTCGCCGCGTACACCTACGTCACCCCGCTGCTCACCGACATCACCGGCTTCGGCGAGGGCGCCGTGCCGCTCCTGCTGACCCTCTTCGGCGTCGGCACCTTCTGCGGCAGCTGGCTCGGCGGCAAGTTCGCCGACCGCAACCTGATGCGCACCCTGTGGACCGGCATGATCCTGCTCGGCGGGATGCTGCTGCTCTTCCAGGTCTCCGCACACAACAAGATCGCCATGGTCGTCACCCTCGCGGCCTTCGGCATCGCCAGCTTCCTGATCAACCCCGGCCTCCAGACCCGGGTGATGAACGAAGCCGGCGAGGCCCCCTCGCTGGCCAGCGCCGGCAACATCTCGGCCTTCAACATCGGCAACGCGGTAGGCCCGTGGGCCGCCGGCCTGGCCATCACCGGCGGGCACGGCTACCTCGCCCCCGCCTGGGTCGGCGCGGCCTTCGCGGCCGCCGCCCTGGTCGCCGCGCTGGCCTCCACCGCGCGCGCCGCCTCC
>NZ_MSJQ01000253.1 GCF_014596515.1 Streptomyces sp. CBMA156 | reverse complement strand
CCGCGCCACCGCCGCGAGCCCGCCGTCCCCGAGCGGGGCGCCGATCACCCCGTCCGGGCCCGGCGCCGCGATCGCGCCCAGGAACTCGGCGTACAGGCCGTTGCGCAGCACCGTCCAGCGCAGGGTGGCGGACGCGCGCAGCCGGCGCTCGGTCCAGCGGTGGGCGAGGGCGTACGGCAGGTGGTCGCCGTCGCCGGACAGGCTGGTGTACACGACGTGCCGTACGCCCGCCGCCTCCGCCGCCTCGATCGCGGCGCCGTGCCGGGCGGTCACCACGTCGTCCTCGGCGGCGCCGGCCGAGATCAGCAGCAGGGTCCGCACGCCGGCGAACGCCTCGGCCAGCGTCTCGGGCCGGTCGAAGTCCACCAGCCGGGCCGGGACGCCGCCCGGCACCCGCTCCGGCGTGCGCGAGCCGGCCACGACCCCGTCCCGTCCGGCGAGCCGCTCCAGCACGAGCGCGCCCAGACCTCCGTTGACACCGGTGACGAGCAGCATGGGGTTCCTCCGGGGTTGTTCGTCCGTCGGCGTCGCGATCGGCGCCACGACCATCCTCGGTAGCCTGGCCGTCCGGCGTAAGGAGGCACTTTCATGTCAGCAGGGCACACCGCGGTAACCACCCCCCGCCCGGTGGTCTGGTGCGAGGACGGCGTGGACTGCGGGATCCGCGACCTGCTGGACCGGCTGGGCGACAAGTGGTCCGTGCTGACCGTCGTCGAACTCGCCCAGGGCGTACGGCGGTTCCGCGAGCTGCAACGCGCCCTGCCGGGCATCTCGCAGCGGATGCTGACCCTCACCGTGCGCCGGCTGGAGCGGGACGGAGTGGTCTCTCGGACCGTCCACCCGACCGTCCCCCCGCAGGTGGAGTACGAGCTGACCCCGCTCGGGCACAGCCTGACCCACCTGGTGCGGGCGATGACGGACTGGTCGTACGACCACCACGACGCGATCGTCTCCTCCCGCCGGCGCTGGGACGAGGCCAACCCCGGCTCGGAGATCCGCTGACTCCTTCCACGGCCTCGGGCTTCGAGGCGAGGCCGCCGCGGTTCGGCGAAAATCGAGGACGCGCCCCCACTGCGGCTACCGCTCGTACGCCACCTCAGGGAAGCGCGCCGAGGGCCCGTCCAGCAGGTGGTCGTCCTGGCCGCGCAGCCAGCGGTCGAAGAAGGACGCGACGTAGGAGCGGGTGGCGAGTTCGGCGCGGCCGGGGCGGATGTCGCCGACGTCCCTGCGCAGCTGCTCCGCGTCGAGCACGCCCTGCCGGGCGAGCTGGGGCAGCAGCGGCTGGGCGTCGGTGTACGAGCCGTGGCGGGAGCCGGTGAGGGTGACGTCGGCGTGCCAGCCGGTGCTGTGCTGCCACAGGGCGTTCCAGCCGGGCTGGTCGCGGTAGCCGCCGGAGTCCTCGCCACTGGTGCCCATCAGCAGGAACGGCCGGTTCAGGCCGTCCTCGGCGACGCTGGGCAGGACGACGCCGGTGTGGCCGTCCGGGCCGGGGAAGTGCAGCTGGCCGTCCATGTTGACGCCCGCCGTGATCCGCGGGTCGTCGTGCATGGTCTGGAGCGCGGTGAAGCCGCCCGCCGACTGGCCGACCATGCCGATCCGGGTGAGGTCGAGGGCCGCGGCCAGCCCGGCGGGCAGGCCCGGCCGGTCGGCCAGGCCGCCGAGCCGGTCCAGCACGAAGCGGGTGTCGGCGACCCGGGTGTCCATCGCCTTGCGGAGCACCGCGCCGATGTCCAGGCCGGGTTGCCCGAGCATGCCGGGGAGCACCGAGGTGGCCAGGTCGCCGTCGGGGAAGGCGACTTCGGAGGCCTCGTAGGTGTGGTCGACGGTGACCACCACGTAGCCGCGCGAGGCGAGGTCCTCGACCAGCGCCGTCCCCCAGGTGCGCGGGTCGCCGAGGCCGGGCGAGTACAGCACCACCGGGCGCGGGCCGCCGGGCAGCGCCGGGGCGTCCCGGCGGGCGTGGGTGCGGATCGCCGACCAGTCGGTGCGGCCGGGAGCGGTGCCGTAGTTGAGCAGGCCGACGCCGTCCGGGCCGTCGAAGTGCCGGCCGGCGGCGGGCTCCATGTACGGGGCGCGGTCGGCTCCGGCGGCCGGGTGGGAGGTCGGGTACCAGAGGCTGATCATCAGCTCGCGCCGCCGCCCGGGCTGCCACGGGTCCTCCCGTCCGGGGTCGGTGAGGTGCAGGGCGGTCGTCCCGATCGGGTACGGCCCGCTGGGCTCCGGCAGCCAGGCCCGCGCCTGCCGCCCGGTACCGGCCTCCGGCGGCGCGAGCGCGCCCGCCGCGGCTGTCCCCACCGTGCCCGCCAGCGCCGCCACCGCGGTCGCCGCCAGCACCACCGTCGCGACGGCGCGTCCCGCAATGCCCATGAGTTCCTCCGTGTTCCGATCGGTCGAACACGGAGGACACTACGGTCGGGGACGGGCCGCGGCCGTCATACCAGGGGGCCGACCGGTCCCTGAGTACCCGGGTGTCACACCCTTACGGGACGGTGCGGGTGACGGCCGGTCAGTCCCGCCCGAGCGCCTCGACGAACTCGACCGCCTCCAGGAGGATCGG
This sequence comes from Streptomyces sp. CBMA156, assembly GCF_014596515.1. Classification (GTDB taxonomy): domain Bacteria; phylum Actinomycetota; class Actinomycetes; order Streptomycetales; family Streptomycetaceae; genus Kitasatospora. Next base: position 46,242 of record NZ_MSJQ01000253.1, on the reverse strand, counting down.
CCTCATGCGGTCCGGCAGTTCGATGGCCTCGGTGCCGGGCATGGGGACGACGCGCGGGTCGTCGGGGAGCGCTTTGAGGCCCTTGACGACGATGCTCGCCGCGTCCAGGTCGACCCAGACCATGGCCGGGCCCCCGAGCGGGTCGGCGCCGATGAAGTGCAGTCGCATGGCAGCAAACTTCCGCAGATGTCCCGCCCGGGTCAAGGGGGCGGATCCGGCCCGGGCGGCCTGGCGCGTCTGACAGGTTCCACCCTGGCGGCAGCGGCAGCGGCGCCGTGCCCCCGCCCGGCCTGTGAGGTCGGCGGGGGCACGGCGTGCGGTGCTCAGCGGTCGTCGCCGAGTTCCTGGTGCATCTGCGGCTGGTCGTCCTGGTCGTGGGTGAGCGCGAACTTCTGGATCTGGTTGAACGTCTCGGAGGCCATGCCCAGGACGTCCTTGTAGGGGTTGACGCCGGTGGCCTTCTGGACGGAACCGCCGAGGAGCCCGCCGCCCAGGCCGCTGACCACGCCGTGGCCGGCGGCGAGCGGACCGGCGGCGAGGTCGAGGACACCCTTGGGCACGCCGGCCATGTCGGCGTACTTGTCGGTGAGCGCGTGCCGGACCAGGGCCATGAGCGCGTCGTGCGTGGGGCCGAGGTAGAACTGCTTGTAGAAGTCGACGGCCTGCTGCGTCATGAAGACGCCGTCCTCGCTCTTCTTCCACTCGTCGTCGCGCACCTGGGTCCAGATGCGCGTGACCAGGTCGGCGTCCTTGGGCAGCTGCCACCGCTCGGGAGTGCCGAGGTAGTGGTTGACGTAGTGCCAGGCACACATGAACCCGTGGGCGTCCTCCTCGGAGACGTCGATGCCGAGGTTCTTCATCGCCTCCAGGATCTGCACGCTGAACACGCAGGAGGCGCCGGTGGTGTACTTGACCGGCACCGGCTCGCCCCACTTGGCGTAGTCCCAGGTGCCGCTCCTCTTGTGCAACTGCCGCACGGAGGCGTGGACCAGGCGGACCTTGGTGACGTTCGCCGCGAGGGTGCCGTCGCGCAGGGCGTTCTTGTTGCCCATGTCGAGGAACAGCCGGGACGACTGCGACAGGCGCCGGCCCGGACCCTTGACGCCGCCGAGCCGGCCGGTCGAGCGGAGCGTGAACGCGCCTGTCGGGGAGAGGTAGGTGCCGATCAGGCCGACGGTGCCCTGGAGCATGGTCACTTCACCGTGGTGATGACCGAAGAAGCCCTCCGCGGCGTCGACGTCCGCCTCCGACCAGTCCGGCGGCGGCGCGGCGGCCTCCCGCAGGAAGTCCGCCAGCCGCTGGGGCAGTCGGGAGAGGTCCTGCCCGGGCTTGAGTGTCCCGATGGTGCGGAAGAGGGCGTTGACGCCGTCGATTTCCTTGTGGTCGAGCAGATCGGAGACGAGCTGATCGGCCTGCGGGTCACCTGCCTGGCCCGCGGCCTCCAGCTCCTGCGCCGCGTTCTGGATCGTCAAAGCCACCGAAGGGCTCCTTCCTTCGCCGAGGGGGAGCCGCCGGTCGGTACGTGCCGGGAACCGCGGTCGACACGGCGTCCCGCGCAGATGGATCAACGAGCGGCGGCATGCTTCCGACTCTGACAGAACGCCGTACCTCGGCTGCGCGACAAAACGTTTTGTCATCCCTCGAACGAGTGAAGGGCGACACACGGGTCGAACCCGCGTTGCCCTTCACTCGCCAGGAGCGGGCTGGAGTACCGCCGGGCCTAGCGGTACTTCCTGAGCTCCCGCCGGGCCAGCGAGCGCTTGTGCACCTCGTCCGGGCCGTCGGCCAGCCGCAGGGTGCGGTTGCCGGCCCAGAGCTGGGCGAGCGGGGTGTCCTGGCTGACGCCGGCCGCGCCGTGCGCCTGGACGGCCTTGTCCAGGATCCACTCGACGGTGCGCGGGGTGGCGATCTTGATCGCCTGGATCTCGGTGTGGGCGCCCCGGTTGCCGACGGTGTCCATCAGCCAGGCGGTCTTCAGCACCAGCAGCCGCAGCTGCTCGATCCGCACCCGGGACTCGGCGATCCAGTCCTGCACCACGCCCTGCTCGGCGAGCGGCTTCCCGAACGCGACCCGCTCGGTGGCCCGGCGGCACATCAGCTCCAGCGCCCGCTCGGCGATGCCGATGGCCCGCATGCAGTGGTGGATGCGGCCGGGGCCGAGCCGGGCCTGGGCGATGGCGAAGCCGGCGCCCTCCTCCCCGATCAGGTTCCCCACCGGAACCCGGACGTCCTCGAACAGCACCTCGGCGTGGCCGCCGTGGTCGGCGTCGTCGTACCCGAAGACCGTCATGCCGCGCCGGACGGTCACGCCCGGGGTGTCGCGCGGGACGAGCACCATGCTCTGCTGCCGGTGCGGCTCGGCGGCCGGGTCGGTCTTGCCCATCACGATGAGGATCCGGCAGTCGGGGTTCATCGCCCCGGTGATGTACCACTTGCGGCCGTTGACGACGTACTCGTCGCCGTCCCGTTCGATCCGGGTGGCGATGTTGGTGGCGTCCGAGGAGGCGACCTCGGGCTCGGTCATCGCGAACGCGGAGCGGATCTCCCCGTCCAGCAGCGGCCGCAGCCAGCGCTCGCGCTGCTCGGCGCTGCCGAACTGGGCGAGCAGCTCCATGTTGCCGGTGTCGGGGGCGGCGCAGTTGAGCGCGGGTGGGGCCAACTGGATGCTGCGGCCGGTGATCTCGGCGAGCGGCGCGTACTGGAGGTTGGTCAGACCGGCACCGGACTCGCCGGGCAGGCCGCGCTGGTCCACGAAGAACAGGTTCCAGAGGCTCTGCTTGCGGGCCTCGGCCTGGAGGCCGGCGACGACCGGCGGGACGGCCCAGCGGTCCCGGGCCGGGTCGGCGAGCTGGGCGGCGAGGACGGGCTCGGCCGGGTACACGTGCTCGTCCATGAAGGCGAGCAGCTGCTCGCGGAGTTCGTTCGTCCTGGCGTCGTAGGCGAAGTCCATCGGTCTCAGTTCTCCTTGAGGGTGCTCAGGCCGTGCCGGGCGAGGATCGGGGCCATCTCGCCCGCGCGGTCGAAGCCGGCGCCGAGGGTGCGGCCCTGCTGGAAGCGGAAGTGGATGCCCTCGGCGACGGCGGCGAGCTTGAAGGAGGCGAAGGCGACGTACCAGTCGAGGTCCTCCGCCCGGCGGCCGGTCGCCCCGGCGTAGGAGGCGACGATCTCGTCGGGCTTCGGGAAGCCGGGGGCGGTCATCGCGGCGGGGATGATGCCGCCGCCGACACCGGCGAGTTCGGTGTACATCACCAGGAGGCCGACGTCGGTGAGCGGGTCGCCGAGGGTGGACATCTCCCAGTCCAGGACGGCGGTGATGCTGTCGCCCTCGTCCACCAGGACGTTGTCGAGGCGGTAGTCGCCGTGCACGAGCGCGGGCGCGGGCGAGACGGGCAGCCGCCGGCCGAGCAGGTCGTGCAGCCGGTCCAGGTCGGGCAGGTCGCGGCTGCGGGAGGCGGCGAGCTGCTGGGACCAGCGGCGCAGCTGGCGCTCCAGGTAGCCCTCGGGGCGCCCGAAGTCGGCGAGGCCCACCTCGGCGGGATCGATCCGGTGCAGGACCGCCAGGGTGTCGACCAGCCTGCTCCCGAGCGCGTGCACCCGCTGCTCACCGAGGGCGGCCAGCGGGGCGGCGTCCCGGTGCGCGGTGCCGGGGACGTACTCCATGAGGTACCAGGGCGCGCCGAGGGTGTCGGTGCCGGGGTCGAGCAGCAGCGTGCGGGGCACGGGCACCCCGGTGCCGCGCAGCGCGGTCATCACGCGGTACTCGCGCCCCATGTCGTGCGCGGTGGCCAGGACGTGCCCGAGCGGCGGCCGACGCAGCACCCACCGGGAGGCGCCGTCGCCGAGGACGTACGTCAGGTTCGAGCGGCCTCCTTCGATCAGGTCGGCCCGCAGCGGCCCCTGGGCCAGACCGGGCAGCTCACGCTCCAGATGGGAACGGAGACGATTCAGGTCCACACCCGGAGGGGAGGCAGGGGTCTCGGACATCGGGCGGCTCCTCGGCCTTCTCGTTGACTAAGCGCTTGCTTAGCATTCAGCCGCCGAAGGCCCCTGTCAATGCCACGAGCCACCGTGGCGCGAACCGCGGGGCAGCCGAGAACGAGTGCGGGGCTGCGCGTCCGGCCGCACAGCCCCGCCTCCGCCTCCTGTCAGGCCGCCGTTCCATCACCGGCGCGCCACGTCGCCGAAGAGCCGGATACCCGAAGACGCTTCCCTGCGATGTAGGCAGAACCAGCGCTTCGCGGAGGCCACTTGGGCGCCGGAAGGCCCCGCGAGCCACGATGCGCAGGCCTTCAGCCCGCCTCCGCGGCCTGCGGCCGCAGCCCCCGGAGCAGCAGGTCGATCAGCCGGCGCGGGTCGTAGCCGGGGTCGCTGTCGCGCCCGATACAGAGGTTGCCGATGCCGCGCATCAGCTCGTACGCCTGCGTGCCGGGCTCGATCTCGCCGGCGTCGACGGCGGCGTCGAGCAGTCGGGTGCAGACGGGTACCAGGCGGTCGACGAAGTAGGCGTGCAGCGCGTCGAAGCCGCTGTCCGACTGCACCGCGTTGGCGAGTCCGTGCTTGGTGACCAGGAAGTCCACGAAGAGGTCGACCCACTGCCGCAGCGCCGCGAGCGGGGAGTCCACGTCGGCCAGCAGGGCCGGGCCGGCCTCGGCGCAGGCCTCGACCTGGTGGCGGTAGACGGCCACGACGAGGTCCGCCCGGGTCGGGAAGTGCCGGTAGATCGTCCCGACGCCGACGCCGGCCGTCGCCGCGATGGTACGGATCGGCGCATCGACGCCGGAGGCGGCGAACACCTCGGCGGCGGCCGCGAGGAGCGCCTGCTGGTTGCGCAGCGCGTCGGCCCGCTTGCCTCGGGCCGGGGCCGGGGCCGACGTCTGCGCGGACCGGTCTGCTGTGGACACCACGATCTCCGTCCGGGTGGCGATTGACTAAGCGGAACAGCGTTCCGTATCGTATCTGGAACAAGGTTCCGCTTTGAGTCTAGTCGAGCGGGGTCTTCCCATCCGCCTCCCCCGCCGCCTGCCGCACCAGCCCGGCAGCCGCGGGAAGGGAAAGGCACCTCATGGACACGTCGAACCACACCGCTGACACCGTCAGCGAACCCGCCCCCGTCCTCTCGGTCGCCCCGGTGGTCCTGCCGGCCCCCGGCCGCGCCGTGGACCTGCACGTACGGGTCTCCGCCCCGGTGACCGGAGGCGACCTGCCGATCGTCCTCCTCTCCCACGGCCAGGGGCCCTCGAACCACCTCTCCTCCCTGAACGGCTACGCCCCGCTCGCCGACCACTGGGCGGCGCACGGCTTCGCCGTCGTCCAGCCCACCCACCTGAGCTCCGGAACACTGCGCCTGGACCCCGACACCCCTGGCGCGCCGCTGCACTGGCGGTCGCGGGCCGAGGACATGACGCGCATCCTCGACCGCCTCGACCTGATCGAGGCCGCCGTCCCACAGCTCCTCGGACGCCTGGACCGGAGCAGAGTGGCCGTGGCCGGACACTCCATGGGCGGCCACACCGCGAGCCTGCTGCTGGGCGCCCGCCTCACCGACCCCCACGACGGCACGGAGGCGGACCTCGCCGACCCCCGCATCACGGCGGGCGTACTGTTCGCCGCGCCCGGCCGAGGGGGCGACGCCCTCACCCGGTCCACCGCCGAGCGCCACCCGTTCCTCCTGACCACGGACTTCTCCCGGATGACGACGCCCGCCCTCGTGGTCGCCGGCGACCAGGACCTCTCCCCCCACCTGACGGTGCGCGGCGCGGCCTGGCACACCGACCCGTACGTCCTCTCCCCCGGCCCCAAGTCCCTGCTCACGCTGTTCGGCGCGGAGCACGGTCTCGGCGGGATCTCCGGATACGACGCCGCCGAGACCACGGACGAGCACTCCGGGCGGGTCGCCGTGGTCCAGCGGCTCACCTGGGCGTACCTGCGCAGCCGGCTCCGCCCCGGGGATCCCGCCTGGGGCGCGGCGTGCGCACTGCTCGCGGCCGGCCCCGACCCTCTCGGGCGGGTCGAGTCCAAGTAGTGCCGGGCGCCACGCGCCGCAGTCCCGGGAGCCACGCGCCACCCTCACCCCCTTCACTCCCTCGAACCGTCATGGAGGAACACAGCCATGCAGTACCGCACCCTGGGCCGCACCGGCGTACAGGCCAGCTCCCTCGCGCTCGGCGCGATGAACTTCGGCAGGCTCGGGCGGACCACCCAGGACGAGGCCACCGCCATCGTCGACGCCGCCCTCGCCGCCGGGATCAACCTGATCGACACGGCCGACGTGTACGGCGGCGGCGAATCGGAGGAGATGGTCGGCAAGGCCATCGCCGGCCGCCGCGACGACATCGTGCTGGCCACCAAGGCCGGCCTGCCGACGGGCGAGGAGCGCAACCACCGGGGCGCCTCGCGCCGTCGGCTGGTCACGGCGCTGGACGGCAGCCTGCGCCGCCTCGGCGTCGACCACGTCGACCTCTACCAGATCCACCGCTGGGACCCGAGCACCGGCGACGAGGAGACCCTGTCCGCCCTGACCGACCTGCAACGCGCGGGCAAGATCCGCTACTTCGGCTCTTCTACCTTCCCCGCGTACCGCATCGTGCAGGGCCAGTGGGCCGCCCGCGAGCACCACCTGGGCCGCTACGTCACCGAGCAGCCCAGCTACTCGATCCTCCAGCGCGGCATCGAGGCCGACGTGCTGCCCGTGACGGAGGAGTACGGCCTCGGCGTGCTGGCGTGGAGCCCGCTGGCCTCGGGCTGGCTGTCGGGCGCGATCCGCGCGGGCCGGGAGATCACCACCAACCGCTCGACGTTCATGCCGCAGCGCTTCGACACCACCGTGCCGGCCAACCGGGCCAGGCTCGACGCGGTCGAGCAACTGGCCACGGTCGCCGGGGACGCGGGCCTGACGATGATCCAGCTCGCACTCGGATTCGTCACCGCGCACCCCGCCGTGACCAGCGCCCTCATCGGCCCCCGCACCCCGGACCACCTGCACGCCCAACTCGCCGCCGCCGACACCGTGCTCACACCCGACGTGCTGGACGCGATCGACGCCGTCGTCGCCCCCGGCGTCGACCTCGCGGCACACGAGAAGAACGACACCCCGCCCGCCCTCCTCGACCCGTCCCGGCGCCGCCGCTGACGGGTCGCCGGCGGCGCCGGGACGGTCGGCGGGCACCCGGAGGACCTCCCATTTGTGACAGCAATCACTGCAACCAAATCCCGTGCCACATAAGCAAGTTGCTCCAATCGACTCCCCCTCCGCGGTCGCGTCGGCCATCCCTCGACAGGGGTCGATCAATAGTGTTCTGATGATCACATTCATTGATCACCTTCCGAACATCACCTGATCGAACATCAGAGAAATGAGGTCTCGTGCGGACTGCTCGCGGCACTGCCGTCCTGCTGGCAATGGGGGTCCTCGGGGCCTCCGCCCTGGCCACGGGATGCTCCGGCACACCGAGCAGACCCGCGGCCACCGCCACCGGCACCACCCCGGCCGCCAGCACGCCGAGCACCCCGTCCGAGACACCCGCCCCGCCACCGCCCGCTCCCACCCCCACCTGGGACGGCCAGGTCAGGATCCTCGGCGACGGCTCCACCTCCGACACCGGCCCGCAGCCCAAACAGCCCACGCCCGAACGACTGAAGCCCGGCGAGAAACCGCCCCAGTTCGTCGTCTTCTCCTGGGACGGTGCCCTGGAGGGCGACGATCGCCTGTTCTCCCGCTTCCGCAGGCTCGGCACCGAGAACAACGCCCAGATGACGTTCTTCCTGAGCGGCCTCTACACCCTCCCCAAGTCCAAGAGCACCCTCTACCACCCGCCCCAGCACAACCCCGGCGCCGCCTCCATCGACTACGCCACCGACCCCCACATCAAGGACACCCTGGAGCAGCTCCGCCTGGCCTGGCAGGACGGAAACGAGATCGGCACCCACTTCAACGGGCACTTCTGCAACGCCAAGGGCGGCGGCGACTGGAGCACCGAGGAGTGGAAGAGCGAACTCGACCAGGCGATCTCCTTCGTCACCAACTGGAAGACCAACACCGGCTTCAAGGACCTCCCGCCACTCCCCTTCGACTACACCAAGGAACTGGTCGGCGGCCGCGCCCCCTGCCTGGAGGGCCAGAAGAACCTGCTCCCCGCCGAAAAGGCGACGGGCTTCCGCTACGACGCCAGCTCCCCGGGCGAGTTCCAGGTCTGGCCCGTCAAGAAGGAGGGCATCTGGAACTTCCCGCTCCAGATGCTCCCGTACTCGGGCAAGGCCACCCAGAGCCTCTCGATGGACTTCAACTTCCTGGCCAACCAGTCCGGGAACAGCACCAACGGCGACCCCAAGAAGTACGACACCTGGGAGAAGGAGACCCGCGACAGCTACCTCGCCGGCTTCGAACGCGTCTACAACGGCAGCCGCGCCCCGCTCTTCATCGGCAACCACTTCGAGGACTGGAACGGCGGCATCTACATGCAGGCCATCGAGGACGTGATGAAGAGCGTGTGCAAGCGCGACGGCGTCCGCTGCGTCTCCTTCCGCCAGGTCGCCGACTGGCTCGACGTCCAGGACCCCAAGGTGCTCGACAAGCTGCGCCAGCTCGACCCCGCCCAACCGGCCGACTGGTCCCGCCTGACGAAGTGACCGGGGCGCCACCCCTCGGTGGCCGGGTCCCGCGCGATGGCGCGGGGCCCGGGCCGCTGTCCGGATCGGGCGGCCGCCTTCGGTCACATGGCATGATGCACAGGCACTTTGACACCTCAACAACTCCCACAGGGCAACGCCTGGACGCTGACGCGTCGGCTCGCGCAAAGAAATGGCAAAGCCGCCGCATCACCCCAGGTCGCAAAGGGGTCCTCCCCGCACCCGCGGGGGTCAGCCGCCGCCGTCCGTCGAGTGCCAGGCCGGCCGCCAGTCCTCCCCGCACCCGCGGGGGTCAGCCGGCCGCGTGGCTCGACCGGGCCGCCCTCGCCGAGTCCTCCCCGCACCCGCGGGGGTCAGCCGGTGGCCCCTTCGGTGGGCTGGAATCCGGTTTCGTCCTCCCCGCACCCGCGGGGGTCAGCCGCCGCCCTGGAAGCCGCGGACGGCGACATGGACGTCCTCCCCGCACCCGCGGGGGTCAGCCGGCGATCGAGGATGCGACGCCCGGGGTGGCTGCGTCCTCCCCGCACCCGCGGGGGTCAGCCGAGGACTACGTCCTCTTCCTCCACGGCCGGCGAGTCCTCCCCGCACCCGCGGGGGTCAGCCGCTGCGCGGCTCCTTCCTGGAGCAGGCCCAGGTGTCCTCCCCGCACCCGCGGGGGTCAGCCGCCACCGAGACCGCCGACGGCCTCGAAGTCCTCGTCCTCCCCGCACCCGCGGGGGTCAGCCGCTCGCCGCCGCCCCGGCCAAGACCGACTCCGGGTCCTCCCCGCACCCGCGGGGGTCAGCCGTTGCCCTTGCCGGTGGCGTCGGCCAGGCGGCGGTCCTCCCCGCACCCGCGGGGGTCAGCCGGCCCTACCAGGCATGCAATCTCACCTGGTCTTGTCCTCCCCGCACCCGCGGGGGTCAGCCGCGCTGGGCGACGTCGCTGCCCTCGGGGTGGTAGTCCTCCCCGCACCCGCGGAGGTCAGCCGGACCACAGCTGATGAGCACCACCACCGCGCACGTCCTCCCCGCACCCGCGGGGGTCAGCCGGTTGCGGAGGCCAGAGTTGAGCGCATCGCCGAGTCCTCCCCGCACCCGCGGGGGTCAGCCGCGCCAGGAGTCCTGGACGTCCTGCGCATCGGTGTCCTCCCCGCACCCGCGGGGGTCAGCCGCGCCCGTACCGTTCGAGCTGGCCCGGATCGTCGTCCTCCCCACACGCGCGGGGGTCAGCCGGCCTCGCGAGCCTCGGACCAGATCGGCTGGGCGCGCAGGGCGTTGACTGCGGCGAGGTAAGTCGCGCGCGGGGTCGACGTCCCCGCCCGCCGCAGAGGACGCGGTCATGCCCCGGTCCGCCTCGACCACGGCGGCGTGCAGGGGCAGCAGGTCAGCGGGGAGGTCAAGCCGCTTGGGCATGCCGCCACCGTACGACGGACATCGGACGATGCAGGTCAGGCGGCGGCCAGGACGCGGGCCCGCTCGACGAAGTCGGCGACCAGACGGTGCGCGCCGAACGGCTCCATCCGCCGCTGTAGGTCGGCGACGGCTTCGACGGCGCGGCTGCTCTTGACCTTGCCAGCCAGGGAGAGCGTTCGCAGGCCCGCGGCGTGGGCCTGTTCGAGGTCGCGCCGCTGGAGGTGCGTGGTGGCGAGCGCGGCCTGGGAGAGTGCACCTCGGCGGGCCCGGTTCTGCGAACGTGCGTGGTCGATGGAGCGCTTGGCGTGTTCGGCCGCTCCGGCGTGGTCGCCAACGTCCCGCAGGGTCATGGCGTGCTCGCCGTGCAGGTAGGCCTGGTCGATGAAGAGAGCCCACTCCGGCTCGCCGTCGGCGTGGATGTGCTCGGCGGCGGCCTCGGACTCCGCAACGGCCCGAGTTGCGGCCGCCTTGTCGCCCATCGTCGCGAACGCCCGACCCTCAAGGGCCCACAGATCGGCCAGAGCGGCGGCGGAGGAGCCGCGGAGGCCGTGGCGGCCGGACTGGGCCAGGCGGAGGCCCTCTTCGGGGTGCCCGAGGAGGGTGGCCTGGTCGGCCATCCCGGCCAGGACGTGCGCGCCGAGCGGCACGTTGGCGGACTCCTGGGCGAGTCGGAGGGCCTGGACGAGGTAGCGCTGGGCAGTGCCGTGTTCGCCGTTGTCGTAGGCCATCCACCCGAGGAGGTAGGTCTGTTCGGCGGCAGCCTCACACAGGGCCCGGCGGACGTCGTCGGCCTGCGGCCGGCGGAGAAGCGGGTAGACGTGGACGTTCATGTAGGCGGCGAGGATCAGCCGACCGCTGCCGCCGCCCTGGAAGATGTCGATCTTCTGGAACTCCGAGAACATGTTCTTGACGGCGGTGACGTCCTCAAGGCGGACACGCGGGCCGGGCTCGGGTTCCTGATCGAGGGTGGCGAGAAGCCAATCCCTGGACGGTCCGGTGGCGGCGACAGCGGCGAACGGTGCAGCGGCAAGGAATCGTCGGCGGTCCACGTCTGCTCTCCCCAGGTCAGCGACGGTCTCCACCGTAACCTCGTAGCTGCGGGCGTAAAGGAGCGAGCGGTCCTCGGCCGGACTCTCGCCGAGTCCCAATTCATATGATGTGACCCGATATCCGAGCGCGTCGGAGATGACGTCCGCGATGATCCCTGGGAGCGGCCGGCGCGGCTGGTTGCCCTCACGCCAGCGCCGCACGGCGGTTGCATCGGGCGCAATCTGCTGGTGCCCGGCTTGTTGAGCTGCGGATTTGACGCGCCGCGCGAGCTCAGCATTGCTCAGGCCCGTCCGGGCCTGCCAGTCGGTGAGCTGGGTGTTCGGCGTCCGCATCGTCGTCATGGTCCTGTCCTACCCTGGTCTGTCACCCCGCGCGGAAGTGCCACCCTCTGCCACCCCGCCAACGCTTACGCTCTGACGATCACGGGTCGACTCTTGGTGGTGATGGTAGTCCCAGCACTCTAGGAGGGGGCCCGTGTTGACGGCCACTGATCGTACGGTTCCGCTGTCGTTAGCGGCCTGGACGTGGATCGACTCAACGCCCGACGGATTGGTCAGCTTCATGCTGGTCACCCCGGCGCGCGCCGATGCCCCCGGACTGCGGCGGCTCGCCACGCGCGCTGGCCTGGCCGCGCCGGAGCTTCCACTTCCGTCGCCAGGGATCCGCATCGTTCTCGACGGCCCGGACGCACTCGTGCTGTTGCCGCACGTGGGCAACGCCCTCCGAGTCTCGGCCGATGAGGGGTGGGCCGACTTCGCACGGCGGGGCGGAACGATCGTTCTCCTCATGGGGCAGCGCTACCTCGACACCGCGGCCCGCAGGATCGACGTCGAGGAGTACCTGCAGCAGGCGCTGCCGTCCCGTCAGCTCTGGCTCGGGAAGACAACGCTCGCGGCCGACTACACCGACCAGCAGCGCCGAGCGGAGGCTTGCATCGTCTGCGGTCGGCACGAGCCGCCGCTGTCCCCGGCTGGTCACGCGTACACCTCCACGTCCGGCGCCCCACTGGGTTGGGCCGTGGTCGCACATCCCAGCTGCACCGCCCAGGAGGCCTGATGCACCCCACCGAACGGCAGCCCTACGAGGAGATCACCCCGGACGAGTGGCTCGCCATCGACGCCTCGTTCACCGAACTCGGCGAGCACATCCGTTCCCTCCGGTCGACGGACGAGGCGGACGCGGGAACGCCGGAGGTGGAGCAGTGAGCGCCGGGCCCCGGCCGCCGCGGGACGAGTGCAGCGGCTACTGCGTGGTGTGCGGGAAATGGGGCCGCGGTACCTACGCCGCCACGCTCAACTCCCACTCGGACAGTATCCGCGACCACGTCGGGTGCACAGGTGGGCGGGCGGACGGCATCCGCAACCGTCACCTCCCGAACGGCCACCGGTGAGCGGCCTCAGCGACGCCGAACGCGCCCGGATCACCGCGGCCCTTGACCAGGCCCGCGCAGCACGGCGCGACTACCGGCGACTGCTCGACAGCACAACACCCAGACCCCCCGCGGACGACACCCCAGAGTGGGCGTGGGCGGCGAGCCTCGCCCTGGTCCACGCGTGGCGTGACGGCGCGGTGGGCACGTGCCCGCACCTGCGCATCGGCGAGGTGGTCATGATCCTCGCCGAGGCCCCGACGATGCTGTACTGCCGGGGGTGCTACCGGGACACGAGGGCCACGCGGGCCTGCCTCGGATGCGGCGGTGCAGCCGGGACCACGTCGCGATTCGGAGGGGTGGAGGACGTCGTCTCGACGGAGGACGTCTCGATCACCTCCCGGATCCTCTGCCCGGCGTGCGCCGTGGATGAACGCCTCGGACCGACGTCACCCATCGGTACGTTCGGGCCCGGCCAGTAGCCCAGCCCCGCCACGATGGTGACCCGACCACCACGAGGAGGACGTCGTGACCGACAGGATCCCCCCGCACAGCCAGGGCCGCTGGCCCGACCAGCGCGGGCGCCGTGGCACGCGAGGCCCGAACCGGGCCCAGAGGCACCCCCCCGATGCCGCTGCCGGATGAGATGCCGACAGCTGAGGAGATCGAGGAGAAACTGATACCCCAGAAGGAGCCGTCGGGCGACGGGAACTCGGGGATCGGGTCCTCCCCGCACCCGCGGGGGTCAGCCGGAGGCCGGACGCGTCCACGTCCGCGTCCTACCGACCTCCCCGCACCCACGAGGGCAGCCGCCCTTGCTGAAGACGGCGCCGGCCTGTTCGGCGTCCTCCAAGTTGTCGCGCCGGAGGCTGTTCTGGGACGGTCAGGGCCCGGCCGGTCGCGGCGTCGGGCGCAGGCAGGGGCTGCTTCGGTTCCCTGTGAGGGGGTGCGCTCCCCCGCGCCGTCGTCGCCCGCTATTGCCGGGGTGTCTCGGTCTCCTCCGCCTCCTCTTCCACCAACACCTCGTCCGGCGGCGGCATCAGCGGCTGTCTCAGCCCACGGTTCGGGCCTCGGGTGCCGCGTGCGCGTTGGGTGCGCCAACGGCCCTGGTCGCTCGGGTCGACGGTTCCGCTCATCAAGTCCTCCTCGGGGTGGCCGAGTCCATCATCCTGGCTCGCGCTCGGGCGGGCACACGTCCGGGGCCCGCTGGCCGTGTCGTGATGGGCCGGCGGCCGCCTCGGCCTCCCGGGCTCCGGCCACGATCCCCTCGACAGGACCAGTAGGCAGTCCGGAGTACCGGGCAGCCAGGGGCCGCGCCCGGTGGTTCCAGCGCTCCCCCGCACCGTCCGGTACGGGCGCTTGCCCCGCACGTGAGAGGGTCGGGAACGCACCTGGTACGCACGTGAGGAGACCTGTCGTGAAGTGGGAGACGTTCGGACGCCGGCAGGTCTACGGCAGCCCCTGGGTCGAGGTGTGGCTGGACGAGGTCGAGGTCCCCGGCATCGGCCGGATCGACCACCACGTCGTCCGCTACCCCCGCGCGTCGACCTCCGCCGTCGTCACCGACGACCAGGGCCGGTTCCTCCTCCTCTACCGGCACCGGTTCATCACCGGGCGGTGGGGCTGGGAGGTCCCGGCCGGATGGGCCGAGCCCGGCGAGGCCCCCGCGGCGGCGGTCGCCCGCGAGGTGGAGGAGGAGACCGGCTGGCGCCCTGGCCACGTCGAGCTGCTGACCGAGTACGACGCCATGGCCGGGATCTCGGACGCGCACTTCCGCGCCTACCACGTCACCGGCTGCACCCGGATCGGAGAGCCCGAGGACGTGTCCGAGTCGACCCGGGTGGAGTGGCTGACCGAGACCGAGGTGGTCGAGCTGCTGGTCGGCGGCCAGATCGCGGACGGGCCTTCGCACGCCGCGCTCTCCTACTACCTGGGCCCGTACCGGCTGAGCCGTCGCGCCTGAACCCGCGGTGCACAGCCGCTATGTCACCCTGAAGCCCACGGTGGAACGGGTATTGTTCGGCCGTCCAGCCTCGATCGGGTTCGGCTTCGAGGCCGAACCGGCGCGTCCGCGAGCGGGAGCGGTTGCTGGGCGACAACACCCCACTCCGGCAAGGCCGTCCGCCATCCGCTGCGGCGCTCGGGCATCGCCGTCACGATGCCCGAGCGCCGGGACCGGGTTCTACGAACTCGCAGACCGGCCCGAAGTGCTCAGCAGCTCAGGTTGTTGCCGGGCACGGTGCCGATCAGCTGGGTGAAGCGCTGGTAGGCGTTGATCCGGCTCTGCACCTGCGCCGGGTTGCCGCCGTTGCACTCCAGGGAGCCGTTGATGCTGCGGATGGTCTCGCCGAAGCCGTAGCCGTTGACCATCGCGTTGTGCGGGGTCATGGTGCCAGGGCCGTTCTGGGTGTTCCAGTACCAGAGGGCGGTCTTCCAGGCGACGGCCGGGTCGGTCTGCACCAGGTTGGGGTTGTGCAGCAGGTCGATGCCGAGGGCGTCGCCGGCCGCCTTGTAGTTGAAGTTCCAGCTCAGCTGGATCGGGCCGCGCCCGTAGTACGCGGACTGACCGGCCGGGCAGCCGTAAGACTGCGAACTGTCGCAGTAGTGGGGGTAGTTGGCGGTGTTCTGCTCGACCACGTAGACCAGCGCGCCGGTCTCGTGGTTGACGTTGGCCAGGAAGGCCGCGGCCTCCTGCTTGCGGACGGTGTCGCTGCCGGTGGCCGCGAAGGCGGGGTAGGCGGCGAGGGCGTCGATCAGGCCCTGGTAGGTGTAGAAGGGGTTCCGGTTCGGGAACATCTGGTCGAACTGGGCCTGGCTGACGGGGAATGCGCCCGGCTTCGGCGTGCTGGTGGACGTCGGCGTGACGGTCGACGTCGGGGTCGTCGTCGGGCCGGTGCCGCAGCCGCCCTGGTCGGACCAGACGCCGGAACCGCCGGTGCTGGGCGGCTCGTTCTGGGTCCACCACTTGGCGAGCCAGTTGTGGCCGTTGTAGGAGACGGCGGCGCCGCCGGTGTAGACGGCCGAGGAGTTCCAGGGCCCGGCGCAAACGGCGGCGCTGGCGTTGGCCGCGGGCAGCAGCAGGACCACCGCCAGTGCCGTGACGACGGCGGAGAGCAGTGCGAGCAGGCGTTTCGTGGACACTTGATCACCCCTTGTGCGGTGTGGGGCCGCACGGTCGTGGAGGTAGGGACGTCGGGGCAGGGGAGCCGAGCCCCGCGGGGTGGGGGCACGTCGTGGGGGGACGGGCCGACCGGGGTGCGGGCCGGTGCGGGGCTGCCCCAGACTCAAGCGGAGTGGTCTATACCTGTCAAGGGGTTACGGGGAAAAGAGGCACCCCGCGGAACGGTCGCGGCCTGCTCGGCGGTGTCCTCGGGTCCGCCGTGCCGCCCTCGCGCCGCCCTCATGCCGACCTCCGCGGCATGGTCAGGCCCCTTCGTCCGGAAGGACGGACGGGAAGACGGGCGGACGGGCCCCCGACCCCGACCGGTCCGGGCGGGCAACCGCCCGGACCGGACACGTAGGTGCCCCGGACCGTCACATCGGGCCGGACGCCCCCGATCGGGCCGCCCCGGCGAGGCGGGTGCGCCGCATAGTGCGCCGCAGGACGCCGGCGGCGGTGGCGGCGGCCAGGAAGCCGAGGACCACGGCGCTGTTGCGCAGCAGGTCGTGGGCGTCGATCGGGATGTTGCGGTAGAGGGGCGGAGCGGCCATGGCCGTCCAGGGCAGGACGGCCAGCGCGACTCCGACGGCCTGTAGGCGGTCGCTGTCCGGGCTGCCGAGGTGCAGGAGGTAGGCGAGGGCCATGACGAGCGCCGGCCAGGCCGTGGAGGCGTCGAGCGCGATCTGCTGGATCGGCGGGAAGACGACATCGGCGTAGTTCTCGGGCCAGGTGCCCAGCCACAGGGTCGCGATGCCGCTCATCGGCAGGGCGACGGCGACCGCCGAGGCCACGGCCCGGGCGCGGTTCCGCGCCGAGAAGTCGACGGCGTCTGGCGGCGCGAGCAGCACCAGGGCGCCCATCGCGGCCCAGAGGTCGAGCAGGTCCGCGGACGGGCCGAACGCCGCCCCCGGACGGAGCTGCGACGCCACGACGGCGACCAGGACGAGGACCCGGGCCGCGTTCCAGCGGCCGAGGAGGGCGCCCAGCAGGGCGAGGCCCCAGGGGGCGCCCACCGCGGCCGAGACCACGCCCGTACGGGAACTGTGGAGAAACAGCCCGGTCAGCAGGTGGACGGCGCCCAGGGCGGCTCCGCCGGCGAGCAGAAACGGTGCGGCACCGGCGAGCACTCGGCCCGCCGGGTCGCGGGAGCTGAGCCGGGTGCGCAGCCGCAGGGCGTGCGCGGCGAGGACGGACCACTCGCGCAGGGCGGTACGGCGATCGGCGTGCCGGACGGACTCGGCGAGGACGGCCGCGATCTCCTCACCGTGCGCGGCACGGTATCCGGCCGGGTAGAGGCCGCGCAGGGGAAGCCGGCGCAGCAGCCCGGCAGCGGGGAGGTGCGAGTCGGTCATGCCGTCCCCCCGTTCGTCCGGAGCGTCGGGCGGAGGCCGCCGAGGGCGAGCCGGCGCTCGGCCTCGACCGCACCGGCGCGCAGCCGTCGCGTCTCCTCGGCCAGGACGCCCCGCCCCTGTTCGGTCAGGGCGAAGCTGCGGCGCAGGCGTCCGTTCACGACCTCCTCGTGGTCGACCTGGATGAGTCCTTGCTGGAGCAGGCGGTCCAGCGCCGTGTAGAGGGTGCCGGTGAGCATCCTGGTCCGGCCCTCGGTGATCGCCAGGACTTCCTGGAGGATCGCGTATCCGTGCCGGGGCTCGTCGGCCAGCGCGGTGAGTACGAGCCTTGTCGGCTCCTGCAGTTGGGGATGTGCCATGGCGTGACTATAGATCAATCGTTTAGATATGTCGATGGTTGACCTATTGCGGTGGCAGAAGCGGTGCGGCAGCGGTGACGGCGGGGATGACCGCTCAGCGAACCATCGGGCCCAGGACTCGCGGGACCTGACCGTCCGGGCCTCAACTACCGCGCCCCGGAGCCGAACTCGCGCCTTCCCGGCCCCCGGTGTGGGCGGCCTTCGCCGGGGCGGTCGTGCTGCGTGCGGTCCGAGGTAGACCACGACGGCGGGAGTCGATTACGTTCGGGTGATCACCGACGCCCTGGTCCGGGGCACCGAGGAGCCGTCGATGCGCCCTTCCGATTCACGGCACGCCGCGCGTGTGGCTGCCTACGGGACCGTCGCCACCCGCCTGTCCCTGCTGAGCGACCGGCGACTCGGCGAGGTCGTGGCGTCCGCTCCTCCGGTCGGATCCGGCATCGGCGGCAGGTCGGCGGAGCTGGACATCGACGGGACACGGGTCTTCGTCAAGAGGGTGCCGTTGACGGATGTCGAGACCCGGCCGGAGAACATCCGGTCCACGGCGAACCTCTTCGGTCTGCCGATGTTCTACCAGTACGGCGTGGGATCGGCCGGGTTCGGCGCCTGGCGGGAGCTTGCCGCCCACGTCATGACCACCAACTGGGTCCTGGGGAGGGAGTACGAGGGCTTTCCGCTGATGTACCACTGGCGCGTCCTGCCCGACTCCGCCCCCGAGGGCTTCGTGGACGAGTTCGGGGGCATCGACGGAGCAGTCGCCCACTGGGAGGGCTCGCAGGCCGTGCGCGAGCGGCTGGAGGCCATCGGCCGGTCCTCCCGCAGCCTGCTGCTGTTCCTGGAACACGTGCCGCAGACGCTCGCCACGTGGCTGCACGAGCGCCGGGAGAACGCGGTGACCGCCGGCGGCGGCTCCCCCTTCGCGTGGGCGGAGGACGCGTTGGCACGGGGTGCGGCGTTCATGAGCTCTCACGGGCTCGTGCACTTCGACGCCCACTTCCGCAACATCCTGACTGACGGCCGGCTGATCTACTTCGCGGACTTCGGGCTGGCCCTGAGCTCAGGCTTCGAGCTCTCAGCGGCGGAGGACCGGTTCCTCACCGACCATCTCGCGTACGACCGCCACTACACCGCGAGCCATCTGCTCCACCACCACCTCGTCGACCGGGTTCGGGGCGGCATGGAGGCAGACGTGTTCCTCCGGGAGTGGATCGCAGGTCGCAAGCCCGGGGCTGTTCCGCCTGAGATCGCCGCGATCATCGAGCGGCATGCCCGAGCCGCCGTCGTCCTGGACGGGTTCCACCGCCGGCTGCTCTCGGAAAGCAAGTGGACACCGTTTCCGGGTCCCGAGCTCAACCGTGCCGCGGGCACCGCAGAGACATCGCACCGCTGACGACAGCCTTGGGGACCGGCACCCGGACCACTCCGCCACGGCCCGGCCCGGTCCAGCCCGGAAGCTCAACGACGCGACGTTCATCGAGGTCGGGACCCGCGACCACCCAGGACGACCTCGGGCCCGCGCTCGCCGTTGTCCGAAACCGTCCTCGCCGACCTCGGAACCGACGAGAACGACCTGACCACCGAGCAGTACACCGATGCCGTGGCAGCGGCCCGCCGCTGAGGCGACCGCCCGGCCGGGTGGTCAGCGGGCGGTCAGTGAGTAGGCCGGCAGCGGGGCGTCCCCCTGGCTCAGCACCAGCTCCCTTACGGTCTGCGGAAGTTGGGTCATCCGGTGCGCGTCGTCGAGCAGCGTCGTGCAGGCGTCCACTTCCCAGTCGCCGTCCTGGAGAGCGGTCGTGTCGACGGCCTGCGCCGGGGCGGGGTTCCAGCCTGTCGCCGAGAGGGTCCGCAGCAGGCTCTCGCGCGAGAACGGCGTGCGCACGTTGCCTTCGCCCCGCGAGCCGGCCGCCTCGATCTGACCTTGGATCAAAATGGCTAGCAGGTGGGGCAGTTGTTCGGCCGAGCGGGGTTCGATATCCCACTCGGCGAAGCACAGGTTCCGCGCCCAGCGGCGGACCCGGACGAGGGTGGCCGCGAGCTGGTCCAGGGAGCCGAAGTACCAGGAGCAGTGCGCCAGGACCACGTGGTCGCACCCGCCGTCGGGGAAGGTGATCGCCGCCTCGTCGAGGACGTCCAGGCCGAAGCGGAAGTCGATGCGGGAGCCCAGCGGCGTCGCCTTGAGGCGTTTCGCCGACTGTCCCAGGGTGACCGGGGCACCGTACGAGGGATCGGCGATGTCGACGGCGACCACCCGGCCCCGCGGACCGACGGCCTCGGCAAGGACGGCCGTGGTGTCCCCCTGTCCGCAGCCGACCTCCAGGACCGACGCTCCGGCCGGGATGTCCCAGCCCGAGACGAGTGCGGCCCGGTAGCGGGTCTGGGCCTGCTGGATTCCGGGGGACACGTCGGCGGTGGCCATGGCGGCCGCGATCGAGGGTGCCTTCGCTGTCAGTTCGGTCGCGTTCACGGGATCCTTCCGGTACTGCCGGACCGTCCTTGGAACGGTACTGGCTAGGCACCGCAGCCGATACCGCCGGAGCCTTGGTACGGGCGCCGCCGTGGCGCGCGCTTCACTCTCAGCAGGGTGCGGGTGGCGGCTTCGCAGGTGCGCAGGTCGTGGCCGGCGGGCAGGGCGGTCAGTCCCCACAGGGCCACGGTCGCCGTCCCCTGGCGGAGTTCGGCCGCCCGGGCGGCCCCCAGCACCCGTTCTCCCGGCGCGGTGGCGGTGCGTAACGGCGGCCACGACACTTGGTTGGTCCACAGAGCGGCCGCGAAGGGCACCAGGAAGGCCGCCAGCAGGCAATCCGCCAGCGGGACGGGCCAGAGCCCTCGGTGCGTGTTCATCCACGCCCCGGCGACCGAGCACGCGACGACCACGGCGCCGATCAGCACCGGCGTCCGCCGGTTCACCCGCCGCACGCGTTCGACCAGTTCCTCGCTGTCGGCCAGGCCCTGCGCCGCGAGCCGTGCGCGCAGGGCCTTCGCCTCCGGGGACCCGTCCACCGCCCTGAGAAGTGTCCTGAGATCACCGGTGCGCGCGGAGCCGAGCGAGCGCACGGCCACCGCCTCAAGACCGTCTCCGGCGCCGTCCTCGCCCCCCGCGCCGGTACCGGTCGCGGCAGGTGTGGTCAGCGTGACGTCGCCGGAGCGGGCGGCGACCAGCCGACCGCCCTCGTACATCTCCGCCACGGTCAGCTCCCCCAGATTCCCGGCCAGGAAGGCGAGTTCGATCCCTGCCAGGTCGAACTCCCGCCCGGTCGCGAGCCGTTCGGCCCGGCGCAGCTTCCGCAGCCCGAGGTAGCAGCGCGCGGCGGCCAGGGCCACCGCCGCCACCGCCGCTGCCAGAAGCACCAGGGCCACCCACATGACGCCCTCTCTCCCTGTCGGACCGGACCTCAGTGTGTGGCCCGCCAAGGCCGTCGAGCAAGCAACAAGTGCGCTATGCGCCAGGCGATTTGACCTCTCCCGGACAGCCGCCCACCCCGCCGGGCTGGCAGGAAACGACGGGGTCGGCCCGGGGCGGAGGTGCGGCGCGACACCGCCGAAGGCCGCATCAACCGCCTGAACAACCGGCATGGCCTGGCCACCTGCCACGAGAAGGCCGCGACCTTCTACGCGGCCGGACTTCACATCTTCGGCATCTTCATCCAGTCCGCTCGCTGATCCGAAAGACATGCCCCAGTCGCCGATGCGGACGTCGTCACGTTCTTCGCCGAAGTGGCGGACCGCGACGCGACGGACCCGGCCTCCCACGAACTGGAGGAGAGGTCCGACTCACCTCCGGAACCCGCCTGAAGCAGTTCGGGCGGGCGGGCTCGGGGGACGCGTTCTGCTTCGTCGGCGAGGCCGGCCCGCCCGCCCTCGGACTGCCGGAGCTGGCGCGGCTGTGCCTCGTGGCCCCGCGGTGGCGGGACGCCCTCGCGCGGACGGCCGAGGAACTCCGGGAGGTCGCCGACGCCGACGCGTACCGGCAGAACCTGCCCGACCTCGGACGGCGACGCGACCGCGCGGCCCGAGCACTCGACCTGGACCCAGCCGCGCTGCCGCCCGAAGCGGCTGACCTGGCACGGCTGGTAGGCCTCTCCCGGAGGCCGGTGGCCGCGAGCTGCCGTGTCGTCGGGTACGGGTGCGCTCCACTCGCACCCCTCTTCGATTCGGCCTCCCGGCAGCCCCGACCAAGTGCGATGGGCTGACCTGCCTCCCCTGCCTCGGCCTACCAGCAGTCGGCCGGCAGGCGACTGGTCAAACCTCGAATGGCGGTAATCCGCAGGGTGGTTCAGCTGAACATCTCAGCCACGGACGGAGCCCACTGTCCCTCGTGTGTACACCCGGCCCGCATACCGGCGGCCGTCGAACGCCAGCGGGAGCAACGCATGGGATGATTCACGAGATCCTTGACACCTCAACATCTCCGGCGCGCTGCCAGGCACTTGAAAAACAGCACGACAGCAAGGCAAAGAAATGGCAAAGCCGCCGAATCGCCGCAGGTGGCGAAGGGTCCTCCCCGCACCCGCGGGGGTCAGCCAGGCGCCGGAGGAGCGGCAGCGCGGTATCACCAGTCCTCCCCGCACCCGCGGGGGTCAGCCGGTGTAGTTGTCGTAGCCGTCGTGCAGTTGCCCGTCCTCCCCGCACCCGCGGGGGTCAGCCGGGGGACATCACCGCGCCGGAACTCGCCGGTCAGTCCTCCCCGCACCCGCGGGGGTCAGCCGAAGCATTCCTGCGCCGTCGCCCTCCACGACCAGTCCTCCCCGCACCCGCGGGGGTCAGCCGACGGCCCACCAGGTCGCGGCCGCGCCGGTGAGGTCCTCCCCGCACCCGCGGGGGTCAGCCGGTGTGGCCGCGCTGGCCGGCACCGGATCCGGTGTCCTCCCCGCACCCGCGGGGGTCAGCCGCCGGCGCGCTTGCGCGCCCGTTCCCGCTCCTTGTCCTCCCCGCACCCGCGGGGGTCAGCCGCTCGATGCGTCGTTGCGGATGTGGCTGACGCGGTCCTCCCCGCACCCGCGGGGGTCAGCCGGTGGACAGACCCACTACGGCCACCACCGTGCTGTCCTCCCCGCACCCGCGGGGGTCAGCCGAACTGCTCCGGGTCCCTCATCTGCGACAGTTCGTCCTCCCCGCACCCGCGGGGGTCAGCCGCTCTCCCGCTCCGAGTTCCCCACCGTCTCCGTGTCCTCCCCGCACCCGCGGGGGTCAGCCGTTCCTCGTCCGGCATGATCCCGGCCTGGTACTGTCCTCCCCGCACCCGCGGGGGTCAGCCGGCCGTCTGGTCGCTCACCGCCAGCTCGGCCCCGTCCTCCCCGCACCCGCGGGGGTCAGCCGGAGACGATCAGCGACTTCGGAACGGCCGAGGAGTCCTCCCCGCACCCGCGGGGGTCAGCCGTTGATCGAGACCGTCCCCGGCGTGGGGAGCCGGTCCTCCCCGCACCCGCGGGGGTCAGCCGACGTCGCGCGGCGCCTGGCCGCGGTGTCCGGCGTCCTCCCCGCACCCGCGGGGGTCAGCCGGGTCGCGGCCACCACGGGGGCCGCCACCCGAAGTCCTCCCCGCACCCGCGGGGGTCAGCCGACTCCGACGGCCAATCTTGGGATCAATGGCGGGTCCTCCCCGCACCCGCGGGGGTCAGCCGGTTCCACAGTCTGCTACACGGCTCCATGAGCCGTCCTCCCCGCCCTCGCGGGGGTCAGCCGGAGCAGTACCTCGGCCTACTCGACGCGTTGATGCCTCCCCAGCACCCTTGGGGGTCAGCCGAACGCGCACCGCCGCTACACGAAGCACCGCGCGCCTTCCCCGCACCCGCGGGGGTCAGCCGGTGACGGCGGTAGCGGGCAGTTCTGCCCGTGTGTCCTCCCGGCATCCGCCGGGGTCAGCCGTGCAGTTCCAGGTCGTGACCGTTGAAGGTGGCTTCCCCGCGTCGGTGGGGGTCAGCCGATTCCCTTCGCCAAGGGCGGCTTCACCACCAAGGCCTCCCCGCACCCGCGGGGGTCAGCCGCCGCCGTGGCGGCGTGTCAGGTCCACGGGTCGGAGCACATCCAGTGCCGGCCCGTGGTCCAGCCAAGGAGGACCCGGCCCTTGCCCTCGCTCGCCGAGCCGCCGGCGGCCGCCTGGCCGAGGCCGGTGAGGGCTCGGGCGAGGCGGGCGGCGACGTGGGCGGGGTGGCGGGCCAGTTCCTCGTACAGTCCGGCGACGGTCCGTTCCTGTGACTCGACGGTGCACAGGGAGAGTTGGAACACCAGGTGCCGCCACGCGTACGCGGCGTCCTTGATCGCCGGCCGGGGGCGCGGGTTGCCCTGGATGCGGGCCGTCTTGCGGCAGACCGTGGCGAAGCTGCGCCGGGCGAGGTCCTCCCAGCCGGGGCTCGGGCTGATGCCGACCCGGGCGACCAGGGTGGCCAGGTTGTGGGTGGTGAGGATCTGGGCCTGCTCGATGACCATCCCGTTGGCGGTGACCGACCACTCCGGGCCCGTCCCGGCACGCCGGGCGCACAGTTCGGCGAACCGGCCCGGCCCCGCCTCCCCCGACTCCCCCGCCTCTCGCAGCGCCGCGTAGTCGATGCCGTAGTACCGCTCGTACAGCGTGCCCTCCAGCAGGTCCGCCGCCACGCCCGCCGCAGCGACGAACTTCGGGCTGAAAGCACCCATGAAGATGTCCGCCGCCAGTTCCTCCACCAGCGGCGCGTCGGCCCCGGACTGGCGGGCGAGGACGGCGAGTTCGCGTACCAGCGGGTTGGGCAGGAGCGTGCCGGGGAACGCCTGGACGGCCAGTTCGCCGAGCCGGCGCAGTGCCACGCGGGCTGGCCCGCGGCCGTCCTCGTCGGCGCGGTGGGCGGCGACCGCCCGTACCCAGGGCAGTTCCTCGATCCGCACCTGCGAGGCGAGGTTCAGCAGGAGCAGCGAGCGGCGGTTGCGGAACGCCCGGTAGTTGGCGGCGGCGAGGGTGCGCAGCGCCGCGTCCGGGTGGGCCTCGGCGCTGGTGGCGGCGACGAGTTGGGGCACCAGTTCGGCCAGCACTTCCGCCGAGGGCACGACGCCGCGCTCGACGAGCGTGCCGATCGGGGCGCTCAGGGTCGCCTCCACGACGTGGCGGACCGCCGCGGGCACGACCGCGCCCACGGGCAGCCCGGTCTCCTCGGCCTCCTCGACGGAGACGTCGGCGACCAGCGGCTCGACCTCGGCCGCGCCCACCTCCTGGGGCTGCACGGCGAGCCGACGCAGCACGAGTTGGGCGAGGTCGTGGTGGGAGGGCAGGGCCGCCTGGACGGCGTGTCGGGCGCGCAGGTCGGTGTGCGCGGCCGAGCCGG
This sequence comes from Streptomyces sp. CBMA156, assembly GCF_014596515.1. GTDB lineage: Bacteria > Actinomycetota > Actinomycetes > Streptomycetales > Streptomycetaceae > Kitasatospora. The sequence continues at coordinate 21,644 of NZ_MSJQ01000253.1, read as the reverse complement.
GGCGGCCGCGGCGGCGCAGCATGGAGTCCACCGCGTGCCGCAGCAGTCCCAGGCGGCGTGCGTCCAGCGCCCGGCCGGCGACGGCTTCCGCGAGGGCGCCGCGCAGGATGCCGAGGTTCTCCTTCGGGCTGCGGTGCTTGGTGCAGCGCGTGTGGGCCGCGGCGAGTTCCTCGTACTGGTGCAGGAGCAGCGCGCCGCGCTTGCGCCAGCTTCCGCCGGGCAGGCGTTCCGGCAACCGTCCGGTGTCGTCGGCCGCCTCCAGCCAGTGGGTGAGCAGCCGGTCGGCGAACGGCTGCCAGACGGTGAGCGCTTCGCGCTGCGTCCCGACGGCGGTGTTCGGCCGTCGGCTGACGAGGGTGGTGACGGCGTCGCCGACGGTGCGCCGGTGCACGGCCTCCGGGTCCGGCGGGGGCAGGATGGCGGGCCGGGGTGTGAAGCGGAGCCGGGCGGCGAAGGGTTCGAGGGTGTCGAGGAGGTCGAGCGCGGCGGCCGTGTCCCCGGCCCGGAGCAGCCAGGCGACCGTCAGCAGTGCCGCCTCCTCGGGCACGGTCACCTCGTAGCGGCCGGTGTCGAGCAGGTCGTTCAGCCGGGCCAGGCCGGGTTCGGTGAGGCAGTGGGCGAAGAGCGCCGCGCGTTCGGCCGGCACCCCGGCGAGGACTGCGGCTTCGCGCTCGTACGGCTGGAGCGGCCCTTCGGCGCTCGCGGCGGAGGTGGCGAACCCGCCCCGGACGACCTCGGGTGTCACCCAGGCGGGCAGCCCGGCCACGGGGGTGCGCGAGCCGACGGTGAGCCGCCCGTCGGTGCCCCCTGCGAGCACGGCGCGCCAGCGGTCGGCGCGGGCCTCGGCGCGGCGCCGGGTGTCGACGTCGGCGTGGGTCAGGGAGGTGAGGAGCGCCCGGGCCAGCTGGTGCCGCGGGTAGGCCGGGACCGTCCCGGGTGCCCCGGCTCCGGTGGGGTGCTGCTGGTCAGCGTCGTCGTCCATAAGCCGACGTGGCAGGTTCCGCCCCTGCGCCCTCCGGGGTCAGAGCCCGGTGCTCTGCTGCTGAGCTACACGTCGTTGACGTGAGAGTAGACGGTCGGCGCGCGGCCGTACAACGCGATTCCGCCGGGCGGGACGTCCGGAGCGACCGGATCGGCCGAAGACCGGCACAGGTCACCCGAGGACCGTCTCAGAACCGCAGGTCCATCCGCTGCTCGACCGTGTCGAGGCCGAACTTGCGGGTGGGCCGGGAGACGGTGAGCTCGAAACCGGCCTTCGCGTAGAGGTGGTGGGCGGCGTCGAGGCCGGCGACCGTCCAGAGCAGCACGCCCTCGTACGAACGGGCCCTGGCCTCGGCCAGGGCGGTGGTCAGCAGCTGCCCGCCGAGGCCCCAGCCGCGGGCCTCCGGGGCGAGGATCACCCATCGCAGCTGGCCCCAGCCCTGACGCTCCGACGCCCGAACGAGGCCGATGGCACCGACGACGCGCCCGTCGAGTTCGGCGACCCACAGCCGGCCGGGTGCCGCGTCGCCCTCGTCGACCCTGGCGAGGACCAGCTCGGCCATGCCGGCGGCGACGTAGGCCTCCATGGTCTGGTCCATGCCGTACTCCCGGGTGTAGAGGACGCCGTGCAGGGCGGCGACGGCGCCGAGGTCTCCGGGGCGGACGGCCTCGCGAATCGTCGCGACTCCGGCGGCTCCGACGGCGGCGACTCCGACGGAAGCGGCTCCGGTTCCGACTCCGGCGGGTCCGGCTGCTCCGGCTCCGGCTGCGGTGGCGGCCATGGTGGCGATCCCTTCCACTGAAACACTCGTTTCAGTGGAACGATAGACCACGTGCCCGACTCCGCCAACGCGCCCTCCCGTCCGTCGCCGCGCCGCGAGGAGATCCTCGCCGCGACCGTCCGCTACGTCGCCGAACACAACGTGTCCGACCTCTCGCTGCGCCCGCTGGCGGCCGGGATCGGTTCCAGTCCGCGCGTGCTGCTGTACCTGTTCGGCTCGAAGGAGCAACTGGTCCGGGAGGTCCTGGCCGTCGGGCGGGCCGAGCAACTGGCGCTGCTGGAACGCTCGGAGGCCGAGGGCGGCAGCGCCCGCGAGACCCTCGAACTGCTCTGGGAGTGGCTGACGGAGCCCGGACACCGGGGCGCGCTGCGGCTGTTCTTCGAGGGCTACGTCCGCGCCTTCGGCCACCGCGAGCCCTGGCTCGACTTCGGCACCGCTTCGCTCGACGAGTGGCTGCCACCCCTGGGCCGCGTGCTCGACGGCTCCCGGGCCGATCCCACCGTGGTGCTCGCCGTCCTCCGCGGGCTGCTGCTCGACCTCCTCGCCGCCGACGACGCCGACGACGGCAACACCGACGGCGACGGGAACGGGAACAGCCACGCCCCACACACCTCCGACCGCCACGCCGAGCGAGTCCACGCCGCCTGGCGCGCGTTCCTGGACGCCACCCTCACCTGAGCCCGGTCCCGCGGCCCGGACGGCGCATGCGAAAGTGCCTTCCGGCCGGCCTGATACGGAGGCTTTCGACAAGCCCCGCTCTGCCGGCACAGAAGGCACTTTCGCTTTTCCGCTCGCGCCCCGGGAAATGCCGCAGGAATGTCATCCGGACCCATTCATCAGAATCGGCCCGGGCGCGGGCAGCTCACCGTCGGCCTACCGCGAGGGCCCAGGGGTCGATTTCCCCCGGGCCGCCCGGATGTCAGGCCTTTTCGAGGTAGAACTTCTCGTGCCCGCCGCCGTTCGCGTTGACCTGGCCGTTCACCGTCCCCCCGGGGCCGGTGGCGGTGGTCACCCCGCTGTCGGTCACCAGGCGCAGGAAAATACCCGGAAAGGCCCCCGACTCGAAGGAGAAGGAACCGTCGGCCTGGGCGCGGAGGTTGAACTTCTCGTAGGGAAAGGCGCCGTACTGGCAGTTGACGACCCCTCCCCCGGCCATGTTGGCGGGGACCCCGGTGCCGTCCAACCGCAGGAACACGTTCGGGAAAGCCGCCGACTCGAAGGCGTACGAGCCGTCGGCCTGCGGCCGGACCTTGTACGCCGTCCAGGGACCGCTGCCGTACTGACAGTTAACCTTGCCGCCGCCGGGGCCGGTGAAGCTGGTCACCCCGGTGCCGTCCATGCGCAGGTAGATGTTCGGGAAGAACGTCGACTGGATCGTGATCGGTGCGTCTCCGAGCTTTGCGAGGTCAGCTGCCGACAGGGGCATGATGGCCTCTCCTTTCGTCTGGGCGTTTCACGGACGAATCGAAGCAGCGCCGCCGCCGACAGCCTTTGCGGCGCTGAATGAACACCGGGCCCGAGGGATGCGTCGGGTTCGGCAGGTATGCCGTCGAAATGGCAGGGAATTTCCGGGAGGAAACGTGCGGCGCGCCGACTCTGCGAGCCGATTCCCGCGAAAAGAAACCCCGACCCCCACCACCATGCACGACAGGACGGCATTGCAGCCGCCATTCGTGTTTCCCCGCCCGCCCCCTCGTTTCTTTCCTGCTGCAGCAGGCCCGAAACTCACTGTATTTCCACGGGCACAACCTGTCTAGACGCAGCGCTTCGGCAATACCGCCCGGGCCCGGCTCCGATCCGCGGAATACTCCTTGACCTGGGATGACCGGCTCGCCGGAGAAGCGGTTCCGACCACCGGGCCGGACCGCTCGCCGGTACCGCCGAGGACGGTACCGGCGAGGACGGCACCCGCGAGAACGGCACCGGCGAGCGCGGGGCCAGGAGCTACCGGCCGCCGGCCGCCGACTTCATGTAGGAGGTCCAGATCCGGGTCGGCACCGCCGAGTCGGGGGCGTCCGGCGCGGCTCCGCCCAGGCCCTCCAGGGACAGCAGCTTCATGTCCTTCAGGTCCGCCCGGAACACGGTGACCGCCGTCGCCAGCTGCCCGTTGTAGCCGACCATCCACCCCGCCGTACGGTCCGGGGTGCTCCCCGGTTTGGCGGCCAGGCCCGGGCCGGCCTCCGCCACCGGCCTGGCGGCGCCGTCGCGCACCGAACCCTTGAGCGCCGCGTCCACCTCCCCCGCCACCGCGGCCGTCAGCACCTGGGCGGAGGCGGGCAGTTGCAGCGGGAGCGGCACGCCGTTGCGGGAGATCCCGAGCACCGAGTACGGGTCGGTGTGGCTGCCGCCCGCCGCGAAGGCGGCGTACGCGTCGGCGGCGCGGATCGCGCTGGGGGTGGAGTTGCCGACCCCGAGGGCCGGGACCAGTTCGCCCACGCTGCTCGGGAGCAGGCCGAGGTCCGTGGCGGTCTTCTGCACCTGGTCCAGGCCGACGTCCATGCCGAGCTGCATCAGCGGTCCGTTGACGGACTGCTCCACCGCGCCGCGCAGGGTGACCGGTCCCCAGTTGCGCTTGCCGTCGTTGGCGGTCTTGACGATCTTCCCGTCCCGCCCCCAGTACGGCCCCTCCGGCGTCATCACGTTCACGCCGTTGTCCCCGTTGTACGTCGTGGTGGGCGTCACCGGGGTGCGCTTGCCACCCCGCTCCCGTTGCGCGCCCTGGCCGAGCCCGGCGGCGTACACCAGCGGGGTGAAGGCCGAACCGATCGGCACCGTGGTGGTGTTGGCGGTGTTGAAGCCCTGCTTCAGGTAGTCGACACCGCCGTAGAGCGCGACGATCCGGCCGTCGGGGGTGACCGAGGCGGCACCGACCTTCAGGAACCTGTCGGCCTCCCGGCCCTCCGGGTCGATCCCCGCGGTGCCCTCCTTCACGGCCGCGGCCAGGGCGTCGACCTTCGGCTTCTCGAAGGTGGTGCGGATCTGGTGGCCGCCCAGGTCGAACTGGGCCGGGGTGATGCCGCTGTGGGTCTCCACGTACGAGCGGGCCGTGTCCACCAGGTACCCGGTCTGGCCGCTCAGGCCCGCCGACTTCGGCTGCGGCCTCGGCTCGGGGAACACCGTGTACCGGGCGCGCTCGGCGGCGGAGAGCTTGCCGACCTCCACCATCCGGTCCAGGGTCCAGGACCACCGCTCCTCGGCGCGCTTGCGGTTCTCCGCGCTGATCGCCGGGTCGTACTGCCCGGCGCCCTTCAACACGGCGGCCAGGAAGGCGCCTTCACTCGGGTCGAGCTGGGAGACGTCCTTGCCGTAGTACGCCGCGGCGGCACGCTCGATGCCGTAACTGCCGCGCCCGAACCAGCTGGTGTTCAGGTAGCCGGCCAGGATGTCCTGCTTGCTCATCCGGTCGTCCAGCTTGATCGCGATGACGATCTCGCTGAGCTTGCGGGACATGTCCTGACGCTGGTTCAGGTAGATGTTCTTGACGTACTGCTGGGTGATGGTCGAACCGCCCTGGGTGTCACCACCCGTCACCATCTGGACGACGGCGCGGCCGATCCCGGTCACGGAGATGCCCGGGTCGGTGTAGAAGGTCGCGTTCTCGGCCGCCAGCACCGCCCACTGCACCGGTTCCGGAACCTGGCCGAGCGGCACCTCCTGACGGTTGGTCGGGCCGATCCGCGCCATCTCGGTGCCGTCCGCCCAGTAGTAGACGTTGTTCTGCTGGGTGGCGAAGGAGTTCAGGTCCTCCGGGACCGGGGTGTTCACGAAGAACCAGACCAGCCAGCCCGTGAGCACCGACATCGGGACACCGCCCACCAGCAGCAGCTGGCGCCAGGACGGGAGCCAGCGGCGCAGCCCGCGCCGTTCGCCGCGCGGGTAGTCGATCCGCAGCGACGGGCGTCGCCACCGGATCCGCCACCCGAGCGGACGCCCTAACGATCGCCACCCCCGGCGCGTGGGCTTCTCCTCCTCGGCCCCGCCGTCTTGCTGAGCACGCACAGTCCGGTCTCCGATTCGCTCGTGGGACTGACCCTCCGTCCACGTAGACGCCATGAGAACGTCAGTACGTAGGCCTCGAATTGGTGTGATCATGGTCATATCCATGTGCCATCGCGGACGACCGCCCAGGTCCGGGCAGGTACGGCGGACGACGGACGCAACGGACGACAGGCGCAGCCGACGACCGGCACAGCCGACGACGGGCACGGCCGACCGCCAGAATGTCGCCATGAGGATGATCCAGACCGCGCTCGGCGCACTGCTGCTCCTGCTGATCGTCGGCAGCATCCTGCGCACGCTGGTCGTTCCGCGCGGGCTCTACTCGGCGCTGGTGATGCGGCTCTGGCGGGGACTGCGCCGGCTGCTGCGGCTGTTCGCCATGCCGGTCGGGGGCTACCACGCACAGGACCGGGCACTCACCTGGCTGGCGCCGCTGGTGCTGCTGGGCATGCTCGGGGTGTGGCTCAGCGGCATGCTGACCGCCTACACCCTGCTGCTGCACGGCACCTCCGAGCTGAGCTGGTCGGTGTCCGTGCGCGAGGCCGGGTCCAGCCTGTTCACCCTCGGCTTCGCCAGCGGCGAGCGGCTCCAGCTCTCCGCGATCGACTTCCTGGCCGCCGCCAGCGGCCCGCTGGTGGTCGCCCTCCAGATCTCCTACCTGCCGACCCTCTACGCCGCCTACCAGCGCCGCGAGACCGAGGTGACGCTGCTCCAGTCCCGGGCCGGCGAACCCGCGTGGGGCCCCGAGCTGCTCGCCCGCCAGTCCCTGGTGGACACCGAGACCGCACTCCCCCAGCTCTACCGGGACTGGGAGCGGCTGGCCGCCGACATCGGCGAGAGCCACTCCAACTACCCGGTGCTGCTCTCCTTCCGCTCCCCGCAGCCCAACCGCAGCTGGGTGGTCGGGCTGATCGCCGTGATGGACGCCGCCGCCCTCCACCTGGCGCTCTGCCCCCGCTCGGCCCCGCCCGAGGCCCGGCTGGTGCTCCGGGCCGGCTTCACCGCGCTGCGCGACATCGCCCGCGCCCTGCGGTTCGACTTCGACCCGGACCCCGACCCGGACGTCCCGATCCGGCTGACCTACGCCGAGTACCTGGGCGCCGTCGCGATGATCACCGCGGCCGGTTTCCCGCACGAGCGCCCGGTCGAGGACGCCTGGGCGCACTTCCGCGGCTGGCGGGTCAACTACGAGGCACTGGCGTACGAAATGGCCCGGCGCGGCGACGCCGTCCCCGCTCTGTGGACCGGCCCGCGCGACTTCCGCTCCCCGGTCATCCCGCCGGCCCGCCCCACCGACCGCCGCCCGTCCTCGGATCGTCCGCCGCTGCCGGACTGAGGCGGACGACGCGGCTGGGCCCGGTGCCGGATGTTCCTCCGCACCGGGCCCAGCCGCGTCACGCGCGCGTCATCTGCTCGGACGGACCCGCTCAGACGGCCACCGTCGCGCCGATGGCCAGTGACCGCTCGGCGGCGGAGAGGATCTCCACCACCCGCAGGCCGAAGTCGGCCCCGCAGGGGTGCGGCTCACCGGAGGCGGCCGAGGCCCGCAGGGCGTCCAGCGCCCGGTGCAGCGCCGCGACCGGGCCCTCGCCCCGCTCGGGCAGGTGCACCACGCCGTGCTCGCCGCGCAGCTCCATGCCCGTCCCGCCCGCCGCGAGCGGTGCGGTGAGGCTGAGCGCGAGGGTGCTGGAAGCACCGCCGGCGTGCCGCACCACCAGGTGCACGGTGTCCAGCGGACCGAGCGCCGCCGTCACGTGCGCGGCGTCGCCCAGCACCGGCAGCAGGACGGACAGCGCGTGCGGACCGACGTCCCACAGCGCGCCCTTCTCCACCCGCCAGGGCGAGGCCGCGTACGGGCTGGTGCTGCCGGGTGCGAACACCGAGCCGAGCCAGTCCGAGCGGCCGGTGAACCAGCCGCCGAGCTCCGCCTGCCGTTCGATCCACGGGATCTGGTCGCCGCCGAAGCGCACGGTGAAGAAGACCACCGAGGCGACCGCGTGCTTGCGCACCGCCTCGGCCACCGCCCTCGCGTCCGGCACGGTCAGTGCGACCGGCTTGTCCAGCAGCAGGTGGCAGCCGGCCTCCGCGGCCCGGACCGCGAGGCCCGCCTGCACGGTCGGGGGCAGCGCGATGGAGACGGCGTCCACCTCGGCCAGCAGCCGGTCGAGGTCGGCGTACCCGGGCACGCCGTGGGCCGCGCCCAGTGCCTCGGCCGCCTCCGGCCGGCGGCCCCAGACGCCGGTGAACTCCAGCCCGGGGTGCTCGGCCAGGACGGGCGCGTGCACCCGCTCCGCCCAGGGGCCGGTGCCCAGCAGTCCGATCCGCACGACGATGTCTCCGTTCTCCGGTGAGCGGGGTGGGTGGGGTTGATCAGGTTGCCGGGTTCAGCTCTGGACGCGGACCAGGGTGAAGCCGTCGTAGCCCTTGCTGCCGACCGTCTGCACCGAGGTGGCGGTGACCCGCGGCTCGGCCGCGATCAGCTCGTGCACCGCCCGGGTGCCGATCACCGCGGGGTCGTCGCTGTCCGCGTCGGCGACCGCGCCGCCGCGCACCACGTTGTCGACGATGATCAGCGAGCCGGGCGCGGTCAGCTGGAGCGCCCGGCGGAAGTACTCCGGGTTGCTCGGCTTGTCCGCGTCGATGAAGACCAGGTCGAAGGGCTCCACGCCCTGCTCCACCAGCCCGGCCAGGGAGTCGGCGGCCCGGCCCAGCCGCACCTCGGCGACGCCGTCCAGCCCGGCGGCCTTCAGGTTGCCCCGGGCGACCTCGGCGTGCCGGGGGTCTAGCTCCAGGGTGATCAGGGTGCCGTCGGCGGGCAGCGCCCGGGCCAGCCAGATGGTGCTGTAGCCGCCGAGCGTGCCGACCTCCAGGATGCGCCTGGCGCCCTGGGTCAGCGCCAGCAGGTGCAGCAGCTTGCCCTGGTTGGGGGCGACCGCGATCTTCGGCAGCCCGGCTTCGTCGGCGGCGGCCAGGGCGCCCGCCAGCACCGGGTCGTGTCCGACCAACGTGTCGGAGAAGTACGCGTCCACGGCATCCCACGTCGGCTGCGAAGCCATCGGGCCCTCCAGAGTGCAAGATCGGCAGGTACCCGGCCGATGCTACTCCGAGGGCCCGAGGGCACCGCGACGGTCACTGACGGTCACTGACGGTCGCTGTGGACGACCTCGGGACCACCGGTCAGTCGGTGACCGGCTCCTTGGCGGCGGCAGCGGCCCTGGCCGCCTCCTCCGCCTCCAGCTTGGCGTGCGTCTTGGCGGCACGGCGCTTCATGATCCAGGCCGACAGCAGGCCGATCACCAGGGCCGCGCCCAGGCCCGCCCAGGAGAACCGGGACAGCCACGGCTCGATCTTCTTGCCGACCTTGTAGATGAGCAGCGTCGTGCCGCCGGCCCAGACGATGCCGCCCAGCACGTTGGCGATCAGGAACTTCCAGTACGGCATCTTCAGCGCGCCCGCGAGCGGTCCGGCGAAGATGCGCAGCAGGGCGATGAAGCGGCCGAAGAAGACCGCCCACATGCCCCACTTCTGGAAGGAGCGTTCGGCGGTGGCCAGGTGCGAGGGCCCGAAGTGCTTGGGGAACCTGCGTCCCAGCTTCTCGAAGAGCGGCTTGCCGCCCTTGCGCCCGATCGAGTAGCCGATCGAGTCGCCGATGATCGCGCCGAGGATCGCGACGATCGCGACGCCCCACGGGCTCACCACACCCTTGACGGCCATCAGGGATGCCGTGACCAGGGCGATCTCGCCGGGCAGGGGAATGCCCAGCGACTCCAGCCCGATGATCAGACCGACCACGGCGTACACCGCTGTCGGCGGAATCCCCTCGATCCAGGCGTCGATGTGCAAGGCCAGTCCCTCCGTGGCAGGACGGGACCGGCCGCGCTCCCCCTGGAGCCGCGGCCGGTCCCGGCAATTCGTCCGATGGCGGCAACGACGCCGCTCCCCCTCAGGGCAGGGTAACGTGCCGGGCGGCCTGTCCCCCTGGCCGCTCACCCGTGGTTACGACGTGCGGCCGGGTGCCATGGTTCCAGTCGGACCAGCGTTTCCTCAAGATTCGGCAAAACGCAGTGCGATGACCGACGGGCGCTGCTTGATCCGGCGCGCGAACGGCAGCAGGGCGCTCAGCGGTCGGCGCCCGCCCTGCGGGTACACCTCGCGGACGTCGGTGACCGCGGGGTGGGCGCCGGCCAGCTTGCCGCGCTCGTCCGCGTCCATGCCGAACGGCATCGGCGGCGCCTGGTAGTACCGGTCCCGCAGCTTGCCCTCGACGGCCCGCCGGCTGAACCAGCGCGGCACCGCGTCCAGCACCAGGGCCCCGCCGGGGAAGCGCTCGGCGCAGGCCGCGATCAGGTCGCGGACCTCCTGCGGCCGCAGGTACATCAGCAGCCCTTCGGCGGCGATCAGCACCCCGTTCGCCGGATCCACCTCGTCCATCCAGCCCGGGTCGGTGGCCGAGCGGGCGACGATCCGGTGCCGCTCGTCCGGCGGCAGCAGCCGCTCGCGCAGCGCGGCGGTCTCCGGCAGGTCCACCGACAGCCAGCTCGCCCGGCCGTTGTCGACCCGCCAGGCCTGCGTCTCCAGGCCGTCCCCGAGCCCGACCACGGTGCCGCGCGGGTGGCGGGCCAGGAAGTCGGCAACCTCACGGTCGAAGCAGCCGGCCCGCAGCGCCTGGAGCTGGCTCACCAGCGCGCTCTCCCCGAACCGCGCCGCGAACGGGTAGTCGATCCGGCCCACCAGCTCGACCGCCTTCGGATCCGGCAGCACGCTGTCGGGCCGCCGTGCCTCCACCGCCCGGTGCCACAGCGTCCACAGCGCCGTCTCCGGCACCGGCCCCAGCTCCGGCCGCTCCCCGCCGCCACTCATCGCTCACTCCTCCGGAGGTGTTCCCGTCGCGTTCCCGTCATGGGCATGAACCCGCCGATTCTGACACCCCGTCCGCACCTCCCGTTCCGCCGACGCGCCGACGCACCGGCTGGCGGCGCACCGACGCACCGGCCGGCGGACCAAGCGGCGGTGCCCGACCCACGCCCGGTCCCGCCGCCGGCGACGTTCACGACGGTTCGCCCTGGTGGATGGCTCCGATCGCCGTGTTCCGTGCGGCCTCGCCCCGGGTGAGCGCGAGGCCGATCGGCGTGCCGTCCGGCATCCGGTAGGACACCTCCCCGGCCTGCTCCCGCACGTCCCCTGGCGGACCGGGGCGGCCGATGTCCGCAGGCCGGCTTCCTCCGCCCTGGTGGTCTCCGCAGCCCGCGACGAGTGCGGTCCAGTGAACTCACCCAGCGGAGCAATTTGGCTACGAACAAACTGCCTCGATTAGATGGGCACCCGCCCGAGTGAAAATAGTCAATTCCGGCTAAAATCACATAATTTCAAGGGTATTTCTTCCGGCTGGCAAGGCCATGAAAATGGAGGGAGAGGCAAATGCCAGACTTCCCGACCTTGCATCAACCGAAAGAAAGGGTCGAACTCAATGAAAAGACTCGCAGGGCTCTGCGCCGCGTTGGGGTTTGTTGCGGCCGGAATGATGACCTCCGTGCCCGCCGCCCAGGCGTCCACCGGGCCTATCGCGGAGGGCTCGTCGGTCGCCGCCTTCTCGGACTGCCCCGCCGGCTGGTTCTGCGTCTGGACCGGTACCAACGGTACGGGCACGATGGCGAGGTTCCAGTCAGGTGCCGCCGACCTCTCCGACCTCGGCATGAACAACAACATCAGCTCGCTCTGGAACAGGACGAGCTCGACATGGTGCGTGTTTATGGACAAGAATTACGGAGGATCCCATGCCGCCGTTGCGGCGAGCGACAGCGGCAACCTCAACAGCACCTGGGACAACAAGATCAGCTCCCTGAAGAAGGGGGCGTGTCCCAGCTGAACCAGCCATGGTCAGAGAACAGAACGCTCCTTACGGACAGGCTGACTGACCAATTCGGAACATGCGCGCCGCTACTCGTATTCAAGAGTCGCTGACGAGCACGCGGAGACACGAAGGGCACCCCGCCCGGGGTGCCCTTCGAGGCCCTGGGGGCAGGCGGATCCGGGGCTGGTGTGCTGTACATCGTTTCCGCTCGGGCCGGGCGCGCGACATCCCCGCGACAGCAGTCGAGTCGGCGGAGGCCCGCGTGCTCGACGCCCCGACCGACGGGCACATCGGGACGCTGATCATCTCGGCCGGGACACCGGGCCCCTCGGGAGGGCTCAGCCGATGCTGAACGCGCCGTCCGGCGGGGGCGGGGAGTCGGTGGCGTCGGCGTCGGTCACCGGGGCGGTGCGGCCGACCAGGGCGGCCAGGTCGTCGCCCTCGGTGAGCCGGGCCGGGAAGATGTCGCCCGCGAGCAGCCGGGTCAGCGCGGCCACCGGCAGCGGCGCCGTCGATCCGGCCAGCAGGATGTTGCCGTACCGGCGGCCGCGCAGCACCGGGGCCTCCGCCACCAGGCAGACGTACGGGAACACCGCCCGCACCGTCGCCGCCTGGGCCTTGGCGAAGGCCAGCGGCGGGCCGTCCGCCAGGTTCGCCGCGTAGCAGCCGCCGGGGCGCAGCGCGGCCGCCGCCAGCCGCAGGAACTCGACCGAGGTGAGGTGGGCGGGGGTGCGCGAGCCGTGGAAGACGTCGGCGATCACCAGGTCCTGCGAGCCGGCCGGAGCGTCGGCGAGGGCCGCCCTGGCGTCGCCGACGGTCGCGGTGATGTCGGCGCCGGGGCCCTGCCAGGGCAGGTGCCCGGCGACCAGGTCGAGCAGTGGTCCGTCCACCTCCGCGACCCGCTGCCGGGAGCCGGGGCGGGTGGCGGCCAGGTAGCGGGGCAGGGTGAGCGCGCCGCCGCCGAGGTGCAGCACGTCCAGCGGCTGCCCGGCGGGGGCGAGGGCGTCGGCGAGGTGGCCGAGGCGCCGGGTGTACTCGAACTCCAGGTGGGTGGGGTCGGCGAGGTCGACGTAGGACTGCGGGGTGCCGTCCAGGGTGAGCAGCCAGCCGCCGTCCCGGTCCAGGTCGGGCATGAGCTTGGCGAAGCCGAGGTCGGTCTGCCGGCCGACCGGCACCGGCTCGTCGCGCCCCTCGTGCCCGTCCGAGTCGTGCGAGTCGTGCGAGTCGTGTGAGTCGTGCGAGTCGTCCGCGTCGTGCTCCGAGGTCACGCGTGCTCCCCGACCGGCCGTACGTCCAGGTACGCCGCGAGCCAGTGGTCCAGCTCGGCGAAGACCCGGGTGCGGGCCTTCTCGCCGGACAGCACGAGGTCGTGCATGCCGCCCTCGATCCGGACGATGGTGACGTGCCTCCCCAGCAGCGGCCCCTGCGCGGCGATGTCGTCGGCGCGCAGCACGGCGTCGGCGTGGTGCAGCGCGTTGTGCCACTTGGTGGTGGAGACGGACCTGGTCGAGGCCATCAGCAGCACCGGCACGTCGATCCCCAGGCCCCGGTGCAGCCGCCGGTGGCCCTGGTGGATCGCCGACAGCCATCCCGCGTACAGCGGGAAGCTCTCGGGGCGCTTGAGGGTGAGGTCGAAGTCCCACTCGCCCTGGTGGTCCTTGTGCAGGCTGTGGGTGTAGTGCGGGTTGAGCGCGGACGGCAGGACCCGGGTCGGCGCCAGTCGCCCGAGCGCCGTCACGGCGGGCCCGCCGAGCGTGCGGACCGCGGGCGCGGCCGGCATCGACAGGAACGGGCTGTTCAGGAACAGCCCGTCCACCAGCCCGCGCCCGGCGCGACGGCCCGCCCACAGCGCGCCGATCAGGCCGCCGGTGGAGTGCCCGTTGAGCAGCAGCTGCCGGTGCCCGTCGGTCTCCCGGATGATCCGGACCGCCGCGTCGATCTCCTCGTCGTACTCGGCGAGGTCGCGCACGAAGTTCGGCGACTGGTGGGGGCGCAGCGAGCGCCCGTACTTGCGCAGGTCGAGGGCGTAGAAGGAGAACCCGAGCGCGGTGTAGTGGTCCGCGAGGTTGGTCTGGAAGAAGTAGTCGTTGTACCCGTGGACGTACAGCACGGCCCGTTCCGCCCCGGGCACGAGCCTGCGCACGAGCGTCGCGCACACGGCCCCCTCGTCGTCCGGCCGCAGCGTCAGTTCGGCCGCCTCGTAGGGGGCACCCAGGATGTCTTCACGGAACTCCATGGACCCGACTGTACTGGCTCCGCCCTGCTCCGCCCCGGCACCGCCGACCTGCTGGGATGTGATGATCGCAATGCTTTCGACTCCGGTCGGGGCGGGCTCCCTGGTGCGCACCGGCGCGGGGTGGCCGCCCGCGCCTCCTGGCAGCTCCCTCGTGCGCCTGCTGTGCGCCGGTGGTTGTGTGGAACGCTTCCCGGACAGACCAGGCGAGTTGGGGAGTTTGCATGCAGCACGGGCATTCCGATCCGTCGCTCTACCGTTCGGCGGCCGAGGCGATCGCCGCGCCGCCGGAGCGGCTGGCGTACGTGGCCGGGTTCGACCGGTCGGGGCAGCAGCCGGACGCGTTGCTCAGCGTCGACACCGATCCGGCTTCGGCGAGCTACGGGAAGGTGCTGAACTTCGCCGAACTGCCGACGCTGGGCGACGAGTTGCACCACTTCGGGTGGAACGCCTGCTCCAGCGCCCTCGCCCACGCCTGCCACGAGAACCCGGAGCGGCGCTACCTGCTGCTGCCCGGGCTGCGCTCCTCCCGGCTGCACGTGCTGGACACCCACCCCGACCCGGTGCGCCCGCACCTGGTGAAGACGATCGAGGCGAAGGAGCTCGCCGCCAAGGCCGGCTACTCGCGCCCGCACACCCTGCACTGCGGTCCCGACGGCGTGTTCCTCTCCTGCCTGGGCAGTGCCGAGGGCGACGACGGCCCGGGCGGGGTGGCGCTCCTCGACCACACCACCTTCGAGGTGCTGCGCGCCTGGGAGACCGAGCGCGGCCCGCAGAACTTCGCGTACGACGTCTGGTGGCACCTGGGCACCAACGTGGGCATCACCAGCGAGTGGGGCACCCCGTGGATGGTCGAGGACGGGGTGGTGCCCGACCTCCTGCTCGGCCGCAAGTACGGGCACGCGCTGCACTTCTGGGAGCTGGACTCCGGGCGCCACCTCCAGCGGGTGGACCTGGGCGACCAGTACCAGATGGTGCTGGAGCTGCGCCCGGCGCACGACCCGCAGGCGGAGTGGGGCTTCGCCGGGGTGGTCACCAACGTCGAGGACCTCTCCTCCTCGGTCTGGCTCTGGTACCGGGACGGGCCGGCGTTCACCGCGCGCAAGGTGATCGAGATCCCCGCCGAACCGGCCAAGGCCGAGGACCTGCCGCCCGCGCTGCAGCCGTTCGGCGCGGTGCCGCCGCTGGTCACCGACATCAACCTGTCGGTGGACGACCGCTGGCTGTACGTCTCCGCGTGGGGCACCGGCGAGCTGTTCCAGTACGACGTCTCGGACCCGTTCCACCCCCGGCTGGCCGGCTCCGTGCGGCTCGGCGGGATCGTCGCCCGCACCCCGCACCCGGCCGAGCCGGACCGTCCGCTGAGCGGGGCGCCGCAGATGGTGGAGATCAGCCGGGACGGCCGGCGGGTGTACCTCACCAACTCGCTCTACGGCGCCTGGGACGACCAGTTCTACCCGGACGGCATCGAGCCCTGGATGGTCAAGCTGGACGCCGACCCGGAGGCCGGCGGGCTGAGCGTCGACGAGCGCTTCTTCCCGCACGGCGCCGACTTCCGGGGCCTGCGCGTCCACCAGACCCACCTGGCGGGCGGCGACGCCTCCTCCGACTCCTACTGCTTCCGCTGAGCGCCCGGGGCCGGACGCTGGGCCGGACACCAGGCCGGACGCCGCGCCGGACACCGGGCCGGCCTCACCGGAACAGCGCCTGGTCGAACCGCACCTGTGTCGACGGCAGTCCCGCCGCCGCCAGCCGGGTGCGGACGGAGCCGACCATGCCGACCGGGCCGGTCACGCAGGCCAGGTGCTCGCGCCAGTCGCCGGCCGCCGCCACGGTGTCGGCGAGTTCGCCGACGGTGACCGGGGTCACGCTCAACCACGGCTTGTGCGAGCCGAGTTCGGCGAGCGCCTGCCAGTCGTAGAGGTCCGCGCGGTCCCGGGCGCCGACGAACAGGTGGA
The DNA here is from genome assembly GCF_014596515.1 of Streptomyces sp. CBMA156. Lineage (GTDB taxonomy): Bacteria > Actinomycetota > Actinomycetes > Streptomycetales > Streptomycetaceae > Kitasatospora. The sequence goes on along the minus strand of NZ_MSJQ01000253.1, from coordinate 5,840 downwards.
CCCGGCGGCCGGTCGGCCGGTGGGCGGCCTGCTGCTCGACGATCGCCTTCATCGGGGCGAGGCCGGTGCCTCCCGCGACCAGCAGCAGGTCGCGGGCGTCGCCGTCGGGCAGCAGGCTGCCGCGCGGCGGGCCGAGGCGCAGCCGGTCGCCGACCCCGGTGTGCCCGACCAGCGCGGCGCTGACCCCGCCGGGGCCGGTGCGGCGGACGTGGAGCTCCAGCTCGTTGTCGGCGCGCGGGGCGCAGCCCATCGAGTACTGCCGCCAGGTGTGCGGCAGCGCCGGGTGCTCGACGGTGCCGTACTGCCCGGCCAGGTACGGGTACGGCTCGCCGGTGCGCACCCGCAGCACGGCGAGGTCGGGGCGGCGGCGCTCGTGGCCGGTCACCACGGCGTGCCAGTACGGGGGTTCGGTGAGCGCCGAGTCGGCGCCGGCGACCATCGCGCCGACGGCGAAGCGCAGCATCCGCACCCAGGCGCCCTCCAGCTCCTCGGTCCAGCGTTCGCCGGCCCGGTGCCGGACTGCCGTGCACAGGGCCTCCTCGAAGGCCTCGTAGTGCACCGGCCTGACGCCCAGCTTCCGGTGGTCCCGGCCGAGTTGGCGCAGTGTCTGCTCCAGTTCGGCGGGGCGGTCGAGGTGGTCGATCAGGTGGTGGAAGATCCGTTCCAGGTGGAGCTGCTGGAACTCCATCGAGGCGGGGAAGAGCGGGCGCAGGTAGGGGCGGTGGCTGAACATCACCGCGTAGAGGTGGTCGATCAGGTCGGCGAGCGGGGAGATCAGGTCGAGGTCGCGCCGGATCAGGTGCTGGTCGGCGGCGCCGTCGTAGCCGCCGTCCTCGCCGTACGCCCCGTGCGCGCCGTACCCGAAGTCGCCGCCGGCCGAGGCGGACGGGGCGAGGAGTTGGCGTCGCAGGCGCATCGCGTGATGGCGGGCGATCAGGCGGTCGTACTCGGCGGTGGCGGAAGAGACGGCGGTGGCGGTGCCAGTGCTCATGCTGCTGCTGTTGTCCATGTCCCGCCCAGTGAACTGCCGACCCGTCGAGCGCGAGAAGGGCCGATCGCCCCGGACGGACCCGGGACCTTCGACCCCTTGCGGATGTGACGGTCGTTACGCGACGGTGTCCGGCCGCCGCGCGCGGCAGGGCCGACGAATCCGCCCGGAACGCCGGAAACCGGCGGAGAGCCCGCGGGGAACCGGCGAGGAACCGGCGATGGCACGGACGCCAGGGCCGGCCGCGGCACCGGCGGGACCGACGGAAGGGTGCCCCACGCCCCGGCGCTCTCCGCCACCAGGACCCGGGGCACCGCCGTCAGGCTCCGGCCCGGCGCGCCTCCCGACGTTCCAGCCGCCGCTGCCGGCCCTGGCGCAGCGGCTGGTCGGGCAGCCACCCGAAGGTGAGGCAGGCCCCGACCACCCCGAGCATCATCCCGATCAGGAATCCGCCCAGGTTGGAGGTGACCCAGCTGGCCAGCGCGGCCAGCACGGCGAGGATGGAGTAGAACAGCCGCTGAGCCGGGTTGAACAGGATCAGCAGGCCGCACAGCAGCATCACCGCCGGCACCAGGTACCCGGCCATCCCTGCCACCCCGATGTGCAGGATGACGGGCAGCGGGGCCTTCAGGGTGAACAGGATCTCGGCGCCGCCGAGCGTGACCAGCAGCCCGCCCCAGAACGGCCGCCTGCCCCGCCAGTCGCGCTTGACCGGGCGTGCGGCCGGGTCGGCGGCGGGGGAGGCCTCGGCATGGGCGGGCGTGGCCGCCGTCCCCTCGGCCGCCACCTCCTCGGCCCGTGCCGCGGTGCCCTCGCCGGTGCCGGCCGGTTCCGGTACGGACTCCTTCACGGTCAGCAGCCCGTGGAGCTGAAGCTCAGCCGCAGGTTGGGCAGTTTGAACCCGACGGCGGTGCTCGCGTAGTTGTGCTGGTTGAGGTGGGTCAGCGTGACGTGGTCGGCCTGCTGGCCGAAGACGCCGGGGTTGCCCTTGCCGACGGGGCCGGCCTTGGTGAAGGTGCTGGCGTCGCCGCCGATCTCGATGTTCTTGAACTCCGCGTCGCCGGACAGCAGGTCGGAGTCGGTGGTGAGGTCGGAGGCGGTGACGGGGGTCGCGCCGTCGCCCGCGTGGATCACCAGGTTGATGCCGCCGAGGTCGACGCTCTGGCACAGGTTGGTGATCTCGGCCTTCTTGATCGCCGACACCGCGACCAGCACCTGACCGCCGGTGGAGCCGGCGTTCGGGCTGTCGGGGATCATCGAGTCCAGCGAGCCGAACTGGGCGAAGCCCTCACCGTCCAGCTTGTCGGCGGTGATGGTGAACGGCATGCCGGAGATGGAGAACTGGGCGGCGAGCACGCCCTGGGCGGTGAGCGCCATCAGGACGCCCCCGGCCGCGACGGCCGGTATGGCCATCAGGGCGGTCCGCTTCATCCGTACCCGGCCCCTTCGCGGCCCGCTCGGCGCCTGTGGGGTGTCGGCCGCCGCGGCGGCGTCCTCGGACATGGCCATGTGTGCTCCCTGTGGGTGGATGGGTGTGCAGGCACTGGCACGTTGTCCTGGCGCGGACAGCGTTCCCCGCACCGGCCGGGCCGTCCGCCCCTCGGCAGCGGGGCACGTCCGGTCGGCACGCGGTGGGTAACTGGGAAGCTACTGCCCGGTATTGGCCGGGTCAATACGGGTGCACGGAGGATCTTCACCAATCCGCGACCCGCTTCGGCCAGTCCCTCACCCCCAACCGCTCGGCCGCCTCCGCCGGGCCGAGGAAGGGCGACAGGCAGAACATGCTCAACACCGGCAGGAGGTCAAGGAGTTGTTCGGTCCGGCCGGAGTCGATCCACCGGTAGACCGTGCTGTACACGCCGCCCACCACGGCGTCCACCATCTCCTTCGACTCCAGCCCGCCGGGCAGTTGGGGCACCTCGGCGAAGAACGACCGGAACCTGGTGAGCAGTTGGGCCCGCGCACGCCGCCCGGCCGGCCCGACCGCCTCGACCTCGATCACCGCCATCGTGGCGAACGCGGGCGTTCCCGCGAGCAGTTGGAGCATCACGCCGAGCCCCTTCCGGACGGCCCGGCACCAGTCCGGCTCGGCCGCGAAGGCCACCGTCATCCGCTGCACCACCACCCCGGTGCCGTACCGGTGCGCGGCCAGGAAGGCGTCCTCCTTGCCGCTGAACAGCTCGTAGAAGACCGGCCTGGTCACGCCCGCGGCACGGCAGATGTCGCTGATCGTGGCGTGCTGGTAGCCGCGTTCGGCGACGGTCCGCACCAGCCCGTCCAGCAGCCGCTCGCGCTGGGTCGCGGCGACCACGCCCGCGGGCAGCCGGCGCGGCCCCGGCTTGATCGAGCGGGCCGGGTCACGGCCGGTCCTGGCACCCGGCAGCAGGACCACGTCGGCTCCGCGGGGGTACTTCCGATCCATCACCAACTCCTGTGTGCTGTCTTGACACTGACGGAAGACCGGGTTTACAACACTGACAGGTTTCCAACCGGCGGGCGAGCAGGCCCCCGCCGGCCGGAACCTCCGGGGGCACCGTCGGCCCGGGGCGAAAGCCCAGGGCACGGGACCACGGCGGCGCGGGCTCGCGACGGCGGCAGCCGTCCATGCGCCCGCGCGGCACCGCACGTCCCCGACCGAACGGCGCGGTGCCGCGGTGTTCCACGCCGCCGACCGTACGCAAGGCCGTACCACCGCACCGCCGCACGCCGATCACCGCGTGCGTCGCACCGCCGTACCGCACGGACGGGCCCGTGGCGCCGGGCCCGCCCGGCCCTCGGCCTGCGCCGAAACCTCCGGTACGACACCTCCGGTACGACACCTCCGGCATCCTCTGCCCCTCCCCCGTCGTGCACACCACCACACCCGCACGCCGGGCTTCCCCCACCCGTCCACCGGACGGAGAGAGGTACCCTCATGCGCATCCGTCGCACCCTCGCCACCGCCGCCCTCGCCACCCTCGCCCTCACCGGCGCGGCCGTGGCACCCGCCCAGGCCGCCGGCGCGGTCCTGACCACAGGCAGCCCGACCGGCCCGGCCGTCGCAGTCGGCGACGTGCTGACCGCCAACCTGGTCTCCGGCTCCTTCGCGACCTTCTACAACAGCGCCACCGGGACGAGCGGCATCAAGTGCGCCGCCTCCTCCTTCTCGGCGACCGTCACCTCCAACCCGGCCGCCCCCGGCAGCGCCGTCGAGCGGCTCGACGCCCAGACCTTCGGCTCCTGCACCTCCAACGTCCTGGGCGTCACGGGCGTCAAGAGCATCACCGTCACCAACCTGCCGTGGACCAACACGGTCAGCGACGCCCCGGGCAACCCGGTCAAGCTCACCCCCGGCGCGTCCGGCGCGATGGGCACCACCGTGGTGCTCAGCACCATCCTGGGCAGCGTCAACTGCAACTACCAGAGCGCCACCGGGATCAACGGCACCACCTCGAACACCGGCAACACCATCGGCTTCGCCGGCCAGCCGTTCGCCCTGGTATCCGGCCCGAGCCTGTGCTTCGCGACCGGCTACTTCAGCGCCACCTACGGCCCGGTCGTCGACAGCACCGTCGCCGGCAGCCCGCTCCTGTTCGTCAACTGACGCCCGGACGCGCCTGAGGGCCCACCAGGCTTACCCGGCTTCACCGGGCCCGCCCTGACGACGGCGGCGTACGGCACCCTCACCGGGCCGTACGCCGCTCCGCCGCACCCGCCCCCCTACCACCGCCCGGGGCCCCGACGCCCACCCCCGAGACAGCGAAGTGACCGGCCGGTAGGGTGGCGCCGCACGCAGACGGCGAACCGGAACGGGGCAGGCGGATGAGCAGCAGCGACGGGCACGGCACGGGCTTCTTCACCTCGGTGGCGGACGCCGCGGACCAGCTGGCCGCCACCGGCTACCTGGCCTCCCCCGCCGTGGCCACCACCGTCTTCCTCGCCGACCGGCTCGGCAAGCCGCTGCTGGTCGAGGGCCCCGCCGGGGTCGGCAAGACCGAACTCGCCAAGGCCGTGGCCGCGATCGGCGACGCCCGCCTCGTCCGGCTCCAGTGCTACGAGGGCATCGACGAGGCCCGCGCGCTCTACGAGTGGAACCACGCCAAGCAGCTGCTGCGGATCACCGCCGGCCGCGACGAGGGCTGGCAGGAGGCCCGCACCGACATCTTCGGCGAGGAGTTCCTGCTCACCCGCCCGCTGCTCACCGCGATCCGCGGCGAGGAGCCCACCGTGCTGCTGATCGACGAGATGGACAAGGCCGACGTCGAGGTGGAGGCGCTGCTGCTGGAGGTGCTCAGCGACTTCCAGGTCACCGTCCCCGAACTGGGCACCATCACCGCGAGCCGCCGCCCCTTCGTCCTGCTCACCTCGAACGCCACCCGTGAGCTCTCCGAGGCGCTGCGCCGCCGCTGCCTCTTCCTCCACCTCGGCTACCCCGAGGCCGAGCTGGAGCGCCGGATCGTCCGGCTCAAGGTGCCGGAACTGGACGCGACGCTGGCCGAGTCGCTGGTCAGGGTCGTCGGCGCGCTGCGCGCGATGGAACTGCGCAAGGCGCCGTCCGTCGCCGAGACCATCGACTGGGCCCGCACCCTGCTGGCCCTCGGCGCCGACACCCTGGACGAGACGGTCGTCCGGGACACCCTCGGGGTGATCCTCAAGCACCAGGACGACGTCCGCAAGGCCGCCCACAAGCTCACCCTCGCATGACCACCCCGGCCCCGACGGACACCGCCGCCCGGCTCACCGGCCCCGTCCCCGCCGTGCTCGGCCGCGCCGCCGAGAGCCCCCAGGGCCTGCACCAGCTGCCGGCCGACCAGGCCGCGCCGATCATCCAGGCCTACTCCGACGCCCTGCACACGGTGTACCTGTGGACCAT
>NZ_MSJQ01000252.1 GCF_014596515.1 Streptomyces sp. CBMA156 | reverse complement strand
CCGCCGCCGGCCCGGCCGGCCAGCCGCTGCCGCAGGGCCTCGCGCAGGTCGGCGGGCAGCGCGGCGGCGCGGTCCCGCTTCGAAGGCGTCGAAGGCGTCGAAGGCGTCATGGTCGGCTCCTCACCGTTCGTCATCGTCGGGGCCGCCCAGCGCGGCTTCGAGTTCGCTCAGCACCAGGTCCTCCACCAGGTCCGCCAGGGCGGCCACGGTGCGGGAGACCAGCACGTCGCGGGGGGTGAGCGTGACGCCGAAGGCGTCGTTGGCCCGGGAGGCGATCAGCAGGGCCCGCATCGAGTCGCCGCCCAGCTGGAAGAAGTCGTCGGTGGCGCCGACGGCGGTGTGCAGGGTGTCGGCCCAGATCTCCGCCACGGCCTCCTCGGTGGGGGTGCGGGGTTCGACCCGTCCGGCCGGTTCGGCCTCGTCCGGTCCGGGGGCGGGCAGCGCCGCGCGGTCGGTCTTGCCGCTCGCGGTGAGCGGGAAACGTTCCAGCACGGCGAAGGCCGAGGGGACCATCGGGCCGGGCAGCGAGCGGGCGGCCAGCGCGCGCAGTTCGGCGCCGGTCGGCGGTTCGGTGCCGGGGGCGGCCAGCAGGTGGGCGACCAGCCGGGGCAGCCCGGGCTCGTCCTCCCTGATGCTCACCACCGCGTCCAGCACGGCCGGGTGACGGGCCAGCACCGCCTCCACCTCACCCGCCTCGATCCGGTGGCCGCGCAGCTTGAGCTGGTGGTCGGTGCGGCCCAGGTAGTGGAGTTCGCCGTGGCGGTCGCGGCGCACCAGGTCGCCGGTGCGGTACATCCGGGTGCCGGGCGGGCCGTACGGGTCGGCGGTGAACCGGGTGGCGGTCAGTCCCGGCCGGCCGAGGTAGCCGCGGGCCAGGGCGGGTCCGCTCAGCCACAGCTCGCCGGGGACGCCGTCGGGCACCGGGCGCAGCCGGGCGTCCAGGACGCGGGCGCCGGTGCCGGGCAGCGGGCGGCCGATCGGCGGGGCGGCGCCGTCCGCGGTCAGCGGCGCGGACCAGGTGGCGACCACGGTGGCCTCGGTGGGGCCGTAGGAGTTGACCATCCGGTGGTGCGGGGCCCAGCGGGCTACCAGGTCGGGCCCGCAGGCCTCGGCGCCGACGATCAGCGTCTTCAGCGCGGGCAGGGTGCCCGGGGTGCCGGCCGGCAGGGTGGCGAGGGCGGCGGGCGGCAGCAGGGTGTGGGTGATCCGCTGGGCCGCGAGCAGTCCGGCGAGCTGTTCGCCGAGCAGCGGCCCCGGTTCGGGCACCACCAGCCGGGCGCCGTGCGGGAGGGCCAGGCACAGTTCCAGCACCGAGGCGTCGAAGCTGGGGGTGGCGAAGGCCAGTACCCGGTCCCCCGGGGCGACCCCGTAGTGCGCGGCCTCGGCGGCGGCGAAGGCGGCGAGGCCGCGGTGGGTGACGACGACGCCCTTGGGGGTGCCGGTGGAGCCGGAGGTGAAGATGACGTACGCCGGGTCGTCGAGGTCGAGCGGGCGGCCGCGGTCGGCGTCGGTGGGCCGGTGGCCGGGGGCGCCGTCCCGGTCGGCGGCCAGCAGCTCGGCGACCTCCTTGGCGTCCAGGGTCAGCGCGGGGGCGGCGTCGCGCAGCATCGCCCCGATCCGCTCCTCGGGGTAGTTCGGGTCGACGGGCAGGAAGGCGGCGCCGGTCTTCGCCACCGCCAGTTCGGCGAGCACCGTGTCGGCCGAGCGGGGCAGCAGCAGGGCGACGATCCCGCCCGGGCCGGCGCCGCGCGCGATCAGCCGGTGGGCGAGCCGGTTGGCGTGCTCCTCGGCCTCGGCGAAGGTCAGCTCCAGGTCGGCGGCGCTGAGCGCGACGGCCTGCGGCCACCGGTCGGCGGCGGCCTCGACCAGGGCGGGCAGGGTCGCCGGGGGGACCGGGTCGAGTGCCGGGCGGGCCGGGCCGTGCAACAGCCGTTCGCGTTCGCCGGGTGGCAGCAGGTCGAGCCGGTCCAGCGGGGTACTGCCGTCGGAGGCGGCCAGCGCGGACAGGGTGTGCAGCAGCCGGTCGGCCAGCCGCTCGGCGGTCTCCCGGTCGAGGTGGCGCGGGTCGTGGCCGAGTTCCACGGCGAGCCGCTCGCCGGGCGAGACGACCAGGGTGAGCGGGTAGTTGGTGGCCTCCCTGGCGTCCAGGTCGCGCACCAGCAGGCCGTGCGCGCCGGCCGTGGCGTCGCCGACCGGGTAGTTCTCGAAGACCACCAGGCTGTCGAACAGCTCGGTGCCGGGCGGCACCCGGCTCAGCCCGTGCATCCGCGCCAGCGGCAGGTGGTCGAATCGGCGGTCCTCGGCCTGCTCCTCCTGGAGGGTGCGCAGCCAGTCGGCGCAGGGCCGCGCGCCGTCGACGGTGACCCGGGCGGGCAGGGTGGTGATGAACAGGCCGACGATGCCGTCGGAGCCGGCCAGGTCGGCGGGGCGGCCGGAGACGGTGGTGCCGAAGCAGACCCGCCGCTCCTCGCTCCAGCGCGACAGCAGCAGCGCCCAGGCGCCCTGGACGACGGTGTTGAGGGTGAGGCGGTGGCGGCGGGCGAACTCCTGGAGCCGCTCGGTCCGCGCCTCGTCGAGCCGGTAGGAGAGCCAGTCCCCGGAGCGGGCGGTGTCGCCCGGGGCGGGCCGGCGGTCGTAGGGCAGCGGGGTGGGGGCGGCGAGGTCGGCCAGTACGCCGCGCCAGTGCTCGACGGCGGCGCCGGTGTCGCGGGCGGCGAGCCAGCCGACGTAGTCCGCGTAGGGGCGGCGTTCGGGCAGGGCGGGCCGTTCGCCGCGGGTGAGGGCGGCGTGGGCGGCGAGGACGTCCGCGAGGACGTGGAAGACGCTCCAGCCGTCCAGCAGGACGTGGTGGAACTCCCACACCACCCGGACGGCGTCGGGGCCGAGCCGGATCAGGTCGAGCCGCAGCAGCGGGGCGCGGTCCAGGGCGAGCGGGCGGGTGCGCCGGTCGGCGAGCAGTTCCTCCAGCCGGCCCTGCCGCTGCTCGGTGGTCAGGCCGCTCCAGTCGTGCTCGGTGACCGGGAGCACCGCCTGCCGGTGGACCACCTGGAGCGGCACCGGAACGCCGCGCAGGACGACGGAGGTGCGCAGCACCGGGGTGCGGTCGACGACGTGCTGCCAGGCGGCGGCCAGCAGGCCGGGGTCGCGGGCGCCGTCCAGGACGAAGGTGATCTGTTCGACGTACAGGCCGTGTTCGGCCTCGTCCAGGCCGTGCACCACCATGCCGGTCTGGGTGGGGGTGAGCGGCTGGATCTCCGTCACCTCCCGTCCGGTGCCGGCCAGCCGGTCGACGGCGGCCTGGTCCAGGCCGGCCAGCGGGAAGTCCGAGGGGGTGCGGCCGCCGGCGCCGGGTCCGGCGCAGTGGCGGACGATCTCCCGCAGCTCGTCCAGCAGTTCGGCGGCGAGCCGGGCGACCGTCCCGCTGTGGTGCACCCGGCGGGAGTAGGACCAGGTGAAGGAGAGCCGGCCCTCGGTGACCTGCCCGAGCACGTCCAGCAGGTGGGGGCGGCGGGCGGTGCGGTCCATGCCGCCGGTGAGCGGGCCCGCCGGGGCGTGCAGCAGGCCGCCGGGGGTGGCGGTCCAGTCCTGCCGGCCCAGGTAGTTGAAGCCGATCTGAGGGAGCGTGAGGCCGGGTGCCGGGCTGAGGTGGCGCAGCGCGCCGTGGCCGAGGCCGCCGCCGGGGACGGCGCGCAGGCTCTCCTTGACGGCCTTCAGGGCGATGCCGGTGTCGGCGTCCTCGGGGACTTCCAGGGCGACGGGGTACATCGTGGTGAACCAGCCGACGGTGCGGGACAGGTCGACGCCGTCGAACGGTTCCTCGCGGCCGTGGCCCTCCAGGGTGACCAGCACCCGGCGCCGTCCGGTCCAGCGGGCCAGGACCCGGCCGAGGGCGCAGAGCAGCACGTCGTTGACGCGGGTGCGGTAGGCCTCCGGGACGTCCTGGAGCAGCCGGCGGGTGTCCTCGGTGCCGAGGGCGAAGGTCAGCGACTCCTCGGTGTCGGCCGTGTTCGCGCCGTCCAGGTCGGTGGGCAGCCCGCCGTCCGGGCCGGTGGCCTGCGTGTCGTCCACCAGGCTCTGCCAGTACGGGAGTTCCTCGTCGAAGCCGCCGGCCGCGGTGTGTGCGGCGAGCCGTTCGGCCCAGGCCGGGAAGGAGGTGCTCCTGGCACCGAGGTCGGGCCGTTCGCCGGCGCTCACAGCGCGGTGGGCGCGCTCCAGGTCCTCCAGCAGGATCCGCCAGGACACCGCGTCGACCACCAGGTGGTGCGCGGCCAGCAGCAGCACCGGGCGCGGCTCGCCGGCGAAGCGGCAGAGCGCGGCGCGCAGCAGTGGTCCGGCGGCCAGGTCGAAGTCCTCGGCGAGCTGTTCGCCGAGGTCCCGCAGGACGCTCTCGCGCTCCTCGGGGCCGGCGGCGGGCAGGTGGTGCGGGCGCAGTTCGGGTGCCTGGCCGGGTTCGGTGCCGTGCTGGCGCCACCGGCCGCCGGCGAGCGGTTCGTAACGCAGCCGCAGGGCGTCGTGGTGGTCCAGGACGGCGGCCAGGGCGGCCCGGAGCGGGCCCTCCTCGGTGCCGGGCGCCAGGGTGAAGGAGACGGACTGGGTGAGCCGGGCGGGGTCGCCGTCGAGGGTGTCCAGCAGCCAGTGCTGGACGGGGGTGAGCGGGGCCTCGCCGGTCACGAAGCCCTGGTCGGCGGCGGGCCCGGGGCGCGGCGCCCGCTCGGCGGCGCGGGCGAGTTCGGCCAGGGTCTGGTGGGCGAACAGGTCCCTGGGGGTCAGCGCGAGGCCGGCCCGGCGGGCCGCCGAGACGACCTGGATGCCGAGGATGGAGTCCCCGCCGAGGGTGAAGTAGTTGTCGTCGGCGCCCACTTCGGGCACGCCGAGCACCTCGCGCCAGATCGCGGCGAGGGCGCGCTCGGTGTCGGTGCGCGGCGGCCGGTCGTTCCCGGTGCTCCCGATGTTCCCGGTGCTCCCGGTGCTCCCGGTGCTCCCGGCGGCCGGGGCGGGGACGGGCAGGGCGCGCCGGTCGAGCTTGCCGGTGGCGCCGAGCGGCAGCCGTTCCAGCGGCACCACCAGGGCGGGCACCAGGTGGTCGGGGAGGGTGCGGCCGAGGAAGGAGCGCCACTCGGCCGGGTCGGGCAGGGCGCCGTCGCGCGGCACCGCGTAGCCGACCAGCCGCTTGTGGCCGTCCTGGTCGACCACCCGGGCGGCCGCCGCGGCGACCCGCGGGTGGCGGGCCAGCGCGGCCTCGACCTCGCCGAGTTCGATCCGGAAGCCGCGTACCTTGACCTGGTCGTCGGCGCGCCCGAGGTAGCCGAGTGCGCCGTCGGCGCTCCAGCGCACCCGGTCGCCGGTGCGGTACATCCGGCTGCCGGGCGGGCCGTACGGGTCGGGCAGGAAGCGTCCCGCGGTCAGTCCGGGGCGGCGCAGGTAGCCGCGGGCCACGCCGGTGCCGGCCAGGTACAGCTCCCCCGGCGCGCCGACGGGCACCGGGCGCAGCCGCTCGTCCAGGACGTAGGCCCTGGCACCGCCGACCGGGCGGCCGATCGGCGGGTCGCGGTCCGGGTCGCCGGGGTCGCAGGTGTGGGCGGTGGCGTAGACGGTGGCCTCGGTGGGGCCGTAGACGTTCAGTACCCGGCAGCCGGGGACGGCCTCGCGGACCCGGCGCACGGTGCGGGCGGGCAGTCCTTCGCCGGCCAGCACCACGGTGTCGGCCGCGAGGTGCACGGCGCCGTCGGCGAGCAGTCCGCCGAGGGCGGAGGGCACCGCGCTCAGCAGGCCGGCCCGCCAGGGGCCGGGGCGCTCGGCGAGGGCCAGCAGGTCACGCAGGAGTTCCACCCGGCCGCCGGAGAGCAGCGGCGCGAAGATCTCGAACACCGACACGTCGAAGTTGAGCGAGGTGGCGGCGATCACGTGCTCCAGGCCGCGGCCGGCGAACTCGGCGGCGGCCCAGTCGGTCAGGGCGAGCACCGAGGCGTGGGCGACCACCACGCCCTTGGGGCGGCCGGTCGAGCCCGAGGTGTGGATGACGTACGCGGGGTGCTCGGGCCGCAGGGCGCCGCGCCGCTCCCCGTCCCGTACGGCGTCGGTGCGGGCGGCGGCCAGCCGGTCCCGGCAGGCCGGGTCGTCCAGGACGATCCGGGTGTACGGCCCGTCGGGCAGCCGCCCTTCGGTCGCGGCGCCGGTGACGACGGCGTCGGGCCGGACGTCCTCGAAGAGGTAGGCGATCCGCTCGGCCGGGTAGCCGGGGTCGACCGGCAGGTATCCGGCGCCGCTCTTGAGCACCGCGAGCAGGGCCACGGCCAGGTCGACGGTGCGGGGCAGGGCGAGCGCGACGAACCGCTCGGGGCCGGCCCCGGCCTCGATCAGCAGCCGGGCCAGCCGGTTGGAGCGCTCGTCGAGCTCCCGGTAGGTCAGCAGCTCGTCGCCGGAGTGCACCGCCGGGGCCCCGGGGGTGCGGGCGGCCTGCCGGGCGAAGGCCTCGGGCAGGGTGCCGGCGGGCGCCCGGCGCACCGGGCCGCCGAGGCGGTCCAGGAGTGCGCGCCCCTCGGCCGGGTCCAGCAGCGGCAGTTCGGCCGCCGGCCGGTCGAGACCGGCCGCCATCCCGGTGAGCAGGGTGCGCAGGCTCGCCCCGAGCCCTTCGACGGTGGCGGCGTCGAAGGCGGCCGGGTCGTGGTCGAGGCTGACCTCGATGGAGTCGCCGGGCGCGACCACCACGCTGAGCGGGTAGCTGGTCGGCTCCAGCACGTGCTCGGTCTCCACGCCGAGGCCGTGCCTGGTCAGCGACCCGGCGTCGAAGGGGTAGTTCTCGAAGACCACGATGCTGTCGAACAGGGCGGTGCCGCCGGGCAGTTCGCTCCAGCCCTGGAGCTGGGCCAGCGAGACGGCGTCGTGCCGCCTGGCCTCGGACTGGGCGTCCTGGACCTCGCGCAGCCAGTCCAGCAGCGGGCGCCGCCCGTCGATCCGCACCCGGGTCGGCAGCGCGTTGATGAACAGCCCCACCATCGAGGTGACGCCGGGGAGTTCGGCGGGCCGGCCGGAGACGATGGTGCCGAACACCACGTCGTCCCCGCCGCCGTAGCGGGAGAGCAGCAGCGCCCAGGCGCCCTGGAGCACGGTGTTGACGGTCAGCCCGGCCTGCCGGGCGGTGGTGCGCAGCCGCTCGGAGAGCCCGGGGCCGAGGGCGACCCGCACCGAGGCCGAGGAGGAGGCCCGGTGGGCGCCGTCCTGTCGGCGGTCCCTGGGCAGTTCGGTGGGGGCGGGGAAGCCGGCCAGGGTGTCCCGCCAGTACTGCTCGACCCTGGCCCGGTCCTGGCCGGCCAGCCAGCGCAGGTAGTCGGCGTAGGGGGCGCGCTCGACCGGCTCGGGCGCGCGGCCCGCGGTGAGGGCGGCGTAGCGCTCGCACACCTCGTCGAAGACCTGGGCGGCGCTCCAGCCGTCCAGCAGCACGTGGTGGAAGGTCCACACCACCCGTACCCGGTCCGGCGCCAGCCGGATCAGGGCCAGCCGCAGCAGCGGTGCGCCGGTGAGGTCGAGCCCGGCCGCCCGGTCCTCGGCGAGCAGCCGGGCGGTGTCCCGCTCGGCCTGCTCGTCGGGGCGGCCGGTCCAGTCGTGGTGGGTCACCGGGACGACGGCGCGGTGCTGGACGACCTGGAGCGGTTCGGCGCCGTCCTGCCAGCTGAGCCGGGTGCGCAGGACGGGGTTGGCGTCGGCGGTCTGCTGCCACGCCTCGGCCAGCGCGTGCGGGTCGGTGACCCCGGTGAGCACCAGCTGGACCTGGTTGACGTAGGTGTCGCCGTCCGGGTCGAGCAGGCTGTGGAAGAGCATGCCGGCCTGCATCGGCGTCAGCGGGTAGACGTCGGCGACCGTCCGGCCGTCCCCGGCGATCCGGTCCACCGCCGCCTGGTCGAGGCGGGCGAGCGGGAAGTCGGCGGGGGTGCGGCCGCCGGCGCCGGGCTCGGCGCAGTGGGCGACGATCTCCTCCAGCGCGCGCAGCATGGCCCGGGCGAGCCCGGCGACGGTCTCCGGGCGGTGCCGGCCGGCGCTGTGGTACCAGCCGATCTCCAGCCGGCCGTCCTCGACCCGGGCGACCACGTCCAGCAGGTGCGGGCGCTCGGCGCCGGGGGCCTCCGCGCCGCCGAGGCCGCCGGGGACGGCGCGGACCAAGGCGGCGCCGTCGGCGGACCAGTCGAAGCGGCCCAGGTAGTTGAAGCTGATGCCGGGGGCGGGCAGGGCGGCGAGTGCCTCGTCCCGGGCGAGGTGGCGCAGCGCGCCGTAGCCGAGGCCGCGGTCCGGCACCGCGCGCAGCTGTTCCTTGACGGCCTTCAGGGCGGTGCCCCAGTCCCCCGTGGGGACGTCGAGGGCGACGGGGTACAGCGAGGTGAACCAGCCGGCCGTCCGGGACAGGTCGAGGTCCTCGAAGAGCCGGTCCTCGCGGCCGTGTCCCTCCAGCCCGACGGCGACGGTGCCGCGCCCGGTCCAGTCGGCGAGCACCCGGCCGAGCGCGGTGAGCAGCACGTCGTCGATCCGGGTGCGGTAGACGGCGGGGACCTCGCGCAGCAGGGCGTCGGTGCGTTCGCGGTCCAGCCGGACGGTGACCTCGCGCAGGTCGGCGGCGGTGTTGCCGCCGTCGCCGTCCACCGGCAGCGGCTCGGCGCAGGCCCGGGCGGCCGCCAGCCAGTGGTCGCGCTGCCCGGCGAAGCCGCCGGCCGCGGTGTGCCCGGCCAGCCGGCGGGCCCACTCCCGGACGGAGGTGGTGCGGGCGGGCAGGCGCAGCGGGCGGCCCTCGACGGCCTGCCGGTAGGCGGTCTCCAGGTCCTCCAGCAGCACCCGCCAGGAGACGCCGTCGACGGCGAGGTGGTGGACGGCCAGCAGCAGCCGGTCGGGGCGGGTGCCGTCGTCGCCCGCCGTCGGGGAGCCGACCAGCAGGCGGGCGGTGATCAGCGGGCCGTCGGCCAGCCGGAAGGAGCGGTGGGCGGCTTCGGTCACCGCCTCTTCGAGGGCTCCGTCGTGGACCTCCAGCAGCTCGGGCGCGGCCTCGTCGGCGGGGGCGCAGTACTGCTGCCACGCGCCGTCCGGGGAACGGACGAACCGGGAGCGCAGCGCGTCGTGGTGGGCCCACAGGGCGGCCAGCGCGCGGCGCAGCGCCTGCGGGTCGACGGCGCCCGGGGCCTCCACCACCAGGGACTGGTCGAAGTGCCCGGCGTACGGCGGGTTCGGGTCGAGGAACCAGTGCTGGATCGGCGTCAGGCCGACCTCGCCGCTGACCGGTTCGGTGCCGGCCACGGTGACGGCGCTGCCGGCGGCCGCGGCCAGGGCGGCGACGGTGGGGTGCCGGAACAGGTCGCGTGGGGAGAGCGCGAGTCCGGCGGCGCGGGCCCGGGAGACGACCTGGATGCTGAGGATGGAGTCGCCGCCGAGCAGGAAGAAGTCGTCGTCCAGCCCGACCCGTTCGACGCCGAGCAGCTCCGCCCAGATCGCGGCGAGCAGGCGCTCGGCCTCGGTGCCGGGGGCGCGGTGCGGCCGGTCGCCGCCCGCCCGCTGCGGGTCGGGGGCGGGCAGCCGGCGGCGGTCCACCTTGCCGTTGGCGGTAAGCGGGAGTCGGGGCAGGGTGACGTAGGCCGTGGGCACCATGTAGTCGGGCAGGCCGGCGGCCAGGTGGGCGCGCAGGTCGGCGGCGGTGGGCGGCTCGGTGCCCTCGGCGGGCACCAGGTGGGCGACGAGGAGCTTGCGTCCGGCGTCCTGGTGCAGCGAGACCACGGCCTCGGCGACGGCGGGGTGGGCGGTGAGCCCGGCCTCGATCTCGGCGGGTTCGATCCGGAAGCCGCGGATCTTGATCTGGTCGTCCGCGCGGCCGACGAAGTGCAGTTCGCCGTCCTCGCTCCACCGGACGGTGTCGCCGGTGCGGTACATCCGGGTGCCGGGCGGGCCGAAGGGGTCGGCCCGGTAGCGGGCGGCGGTCTCGCCGGGGCGGCCCGCGTAGCCCCGGGCGAGCCCGGCCCCGGCGATGTACAACTCCCCGGTGATACCCGGTGGTTGGGGCTGGAGCGCGCCGTCCAGGACGTACACCCTGGTGTTGTCCAGCGGGCGGCCGATCGGCAGCACGGCGGGCAGTTCGTCGCCGGGCGGGAAGGCCCTGCGGGTGGCGAAGGTGGTGGTCTCGGTGGGGCCGTAGCCGTCGACCACGGTGAGGCCGGGGCAGGCCTCCAGGACCCTGCGGACGGCCGCGCCGGGCACCGCCTCGCCGCCGGTCCACACCTCGCGGGCGCCGCGCAGGCAGCCCGGGTCCTCCTGGGCGAGCAGCCGGAACAGGCCCGCGGTCAGCCACAGGCAGCGCACGCCCTGTCCGGTGACGGCGTGCCGGACGGCGGCGGCGTCCAGCTCGGCGGGCGCGGCGAGGACGGCGGTGCCGCCGCGCAGCAGCGGCACCCACAGCTCGTAGGTGGCGGCGTCGAAGGCGTGCGGGGAGTGCACCAGCACCCGGTCGTGGCCGGTGAAGGCGCGGTCCAGGGCGAGCGCGGCGACGTCTCTGCGGCGCACCGCGACGCCCTTGGGGGTGCCGGTGGAGCCCGAGGTGAACATCAGGTACTGGACGTTGTCGGGGTGGACGGCCGCCGGGGCCGCCGGGGCCACGACCGGCGGGTGCTCCTCAGGCAGGTCCACCCGCAGCACCCGCCCAGCCGGGCGCAGTCCGGCGGCCGTGCCGGCCCGGTGGGCGTCGGTGAGCAGCAGCTCCGCGCCCGCCTCGGCCAGCATCCGGTGCAGCCGTTCGCGCGGCGCCCGGCCGTCCAGCGGCACGTACACCCCGCCGGTGCGGACCAGCGCCAGCTGGGCGACGACCAGCTCGACGGAGCGCTCCATGAGCACCCCGACCGGCTGCTCGACCCGGACCCCGTGCGCGGCCAGCCGACCGGCCAGCTCCGCTGCCCGGGCGTCGAGTTCCCGGTACGTCAGGCGCTGCTCCGCGGTCTCCAGGGCGACGGCCTCCGGGGTGCGAAGCACCTGCTCGGCGAACAGCTCGGCGATGTCGGCGGCGGGCTCCGGGGCGTCGGTGGCGTTCCAGTCGGTCAGGACGCGCCGGCGCTCCTCCCCGGTCAGCAGCGGCAGCAGCGCGGGCGGGCGGTGGGCCCCCTCGGGCAGGCCGGTCAGCACGGCGGTGAGCTGCCCGGTCAGCCGCCGCACGGTGGACTCGTCGAACAGCCGCGGGTCGTAGCAGAGCCGCAGGTTCAGCTCGGGGCCCGGGTAGGCCAGCAGGGTGAGCGGGTAGTTGGTGGTCTCGATCCCGTCGAGGTCGCGCAGCCGCAGGCCGTGGGCGTCGGCCGCGTCCTCGTCGACCGGGTAGTTCTCGAACACCACCAGGCTGTCGAACAGGCCGGTCTGCTCGGGCAGTCCGGTGGCGGCGCGCAGGCGGGTGAGCGGGACGAAGCCGTACCTGCGGTCCTCGCTCTGCTCCCGCTGCACCGTCCGCAGCCAGTCGAGCAGGGTGCCCTCGGCGGGCACCGTGGTGCGGGTCGGCAGGGTGGTGATGAACAGGCCGGTCATCGTCTCGACCCCGGGCAGCTCGGGCGGCCGCCCGGAGGAGGTGGTGCCGAACACCACCTCGGCGCGGCCGGCCTGGCGGCCCAGCAGCACTGCCCAGGCGCCCTGCACCAGGGTGTTGAGGGTGAGCCCCGAGCCGCGCGCGAGGTCCTCCAGCGCCCTGGTCGCGGCGGCGGGCAGGGTGAACGGCACGGCCCGGGTGGACTCGGCGCGGTGGCTCTGCACCGGCTCGCGGTCGTACGGCAGCGGGGTGGCCTCGGCCAGCCCGGCGAGGCGGCCCCGCCAGTGCCGCTCGGCCTCGGCGTGGTCGCGCCCGGCCAGCCAGGCCAGGTAGTCGCGGTAGGGCCGGCGCTCCGGCACGGTGCCGTACGGGATCTCGCCGTCCCGTCCGGCGCGGGCCAGGGCGGCGTGCACCGCGAAGACGTCCGAGAGCACCTGGAACAGGCTCCAGCCGTCCAGGACGAGGTGGTGGAAGGACCACAGCACCCGCACCCGGCCCTCCGGGAGCCGGACCAGCACCAGCCGCTGGAGCGGCGCCTGCCCGAGATCGAGGCCGCGGGCCCGGTCGCGGTCCAGCAGCCCGGCCAGCCGGTCGCGGCGCTCCTCCCCGGACAGCGCCCGCCAGTCCAGGTGGGTGACCGGCACGGCCACCCACCGGTGCACCACCAGCACCGGCTCGGGCACCTGCTGCCAGCGGACGTGGGCACGCAGCACGGCGGTGCGGTCGGTGACCCGCTGCCAGGCCTCGGCCAGCCGCGCCGGGTCGGGCACGCCCTCCAGGACGAAGTCCAGCTGCTGGAAGTAGGCGCCGCTGTCCTCCTCGGCGAGGCCGTGGAAGAGCATGCCGGACTGGGTCGGGGTGAGCGGCAGGACGTCCTCCACCGCGCCCGGGTCGGCGCCGGTGATCAGGTCCACCGCCGGCTGGTCGAGCCCGGCCAGCGGGAAGTCGGACGGGGTGCGGCCGGCCGCGCCGGGGCGGGCCGCGTGGCGGGCGAGGCCGGCCAGCTCCTCGGCGAACCGCCTGGCCAGCGCCTCGACCGTCCCGCTCCGGTGCACGGCGGCGGAGTGGAACCAGGTGAACTCCAGCGCGTCGCCGTCCAGCCGGCCGACCACCTCCAGCGGGTGGGGGCGCTCGACGGCCGGGTCGGCGTCCAGCTCCAGCGGCCTGAAGGTGCCGCGGAACAGCCCGTCCGCGTCGTCCGGCAGGGCGATCCGGCCCAGGTAGTTGAAGCTGATCCGGGCGGCCGTGGCCTCGGGGGCCGTGCCGGGCCTGCCGAGGTGGCGCAGCGCCTCGAAGCCGAGGCCGCGCCGGGGGACGGCCCGCAGCTGCTCCTTGACCTGCTTGAGGACGGTGTCCCAGCCGGCCTCGGCGGGGACGGCCAGGGCGACCGGGTGGCGGGTGGTGAACCAGCCGACCGTACGGCTGAGGTCGAGCTCGGCGAACAGTTCCTCGCGTCCGTGGCCCTCGACGTCCACCACGACCCGCTCCAGGCCGCTCTCCCCGCACAGCGCGCGGCCGAGGGCGCTCAGCAGCACGTCGTTGACCTGGGTGCGGTAGGTGTCGGGCAGGGTGCGCAGCAGGGCGGCGGTGTCGGCGGCGCTCAGCCGGACGGTGACGGAGCGTTCGGTGGCGTAGGTGGCGGGTCCGTCCGGCTCCGCGGGAAACGTTTCCGCGGGCTGGCCGGGGACGGCCCGGGCCCAGTACTCCGCCTCGTCCTCGAAGCCGCCCCCGGCGGCGAAGGCGCTCAGCCGCGCGGCCCACTGCCGCAGCGGCGAGGACTTGGCCTGCAGCGCCGCCGCGCCGTCCCGGCCGTCGCGGCGGGCGCGGTAGGCGGTGTCCAGGTCCTCCAGCAGCACCCGCCAGGAGACCCCGTCGACCACCAGGTGGTGGACGGCCAGGTGCAGCACGGGCGGCCGGCCCCCGGCGCGCTCGTGCAGCACGGCGCGCAGCAGCGGACCGCCCGCGGCCAGGTCGTACGGGCCGAAGTGCGGGGTGTCGTCGTCGGGGCCGGTGTGCCTGGTCAGGACGGTCCGCTGCGCCGGCTCCTCGATCCGCCAGCGCACGGCGCCGGCGCCGTCCGGGGCGGTGAAGGCCGAGCGCAGCGCGTCGTGGTGGGCGACCAGGTCGGTCAGGGCCGCCTCCAGCGCGGCCCGGTCCAGGTCACCGGGCAGCAGCAGGGAGAGCGCCTGGGCGAAGTGGCCGGCCCGGCCGGCGGCCCGGTCGAACCACCAGCGCTGGATCGGGGTCAGCGCCGCCTCGCCGGTGGCGGCCACCGGTGCGGGCGCTGCCGGCGCCTCGGCGTCCTCGGCGGCCCTGGCGAGCGCGGCGACCGTCTGGTGCCGGTACAGGTCGCGGGAGGTCACCGGCAGCCCGGCCTGCCGGGAGCGGGCCACCACCTGGATGCCGAGGATGGAGTCGCCGCCGAGGTCGAAGAAGTTGTCGTCGGCGCCGACCCGCTCCAGCCGCAGCACTTCGGCCCAGATGCCGGCCAGCGCGCGTTCGGTGGGGGTGCGGGGGGCGACGTGGCGGACGGCGGGCGCGGCCGGCCCCGGGTCGGGCAGCCTGGCGTGGTCGAGCGTGCCGTCGGGGGCGAGCGGCAGGGCGGGCAGCGGCACCACGACCGCGGGGACCAGGTGGTCGGGCAGGG
>NZ_MSJQ01000251.1 GCF_014596515.1 Streptomyces sp. CBMA156 | reverse complement strand
ACACCGGCCTCGGCGGCGGCCCACCGGCCGCCACCGGGCGCCGGACCGGGCGCGAGCACGTCGGCGCCGGGATGCCTGGTGGCGGGCACGGTCACGGCTGGTCCCCGGTGGTGTGGTGGCCGGCGGAGCGGAGCGCCGGCCGGCGAGGTGGTGGTCGGTCAGGTCATGGTAGTGAGTCCCCCGACCGGCGCGCGCCCGCCGGTGCCCGCTCCGTCCCGGTCATCCCCGTTGCTCCTGGTGGTGGGCGACGTAGCGGTGCAGCCCGTGCCGGTTGGACGGGATGCTCCGGGCGTCGGCGAGGGCGGCGAGTTCCTCGGCCCGGTCGGTGCCGAAGCGGGCGGCGGCGTCCTCGAAGGCCATCGGTGACCGCGCGGGGCGGCTCTCCGGCACCGGCAGGAGGGCCAGCGCCCCCGCGAGCCGCCGGTTGTCGGGGTCGGCCGCCGCGGCCTGGTGGACGGCCTGCCAGAACTCCCGGTACTCGACCTCGCGCAGGCCGAAGGCGGTTCCGAAGGCGCCGAGCACGTCGTCGAGGCGCAGCGGGCCGGGCCGCAGCAGGTGGAAGTAGCCGGGCCGGCGGTGGTTGACGGCGGTGACCAGCAGCCGTCCGACGTGGTCGACCGGGGTGTAGTCGGTGGTCAGGTCGCTGGTGAAGTAGGCGCCGACCCGCAGGCAGGCCTGGACGAGCAGTTCGACCCGTGAGCCGGGGTTGGGGATGCCGGTGCGGGTGGCCGGCATGACCTCGCCGAGCCGGTGCACCGCGACCGCCATGCCGCGTTCGGCGGCGGCCTCCAGCAGGCGCTCGGCGACCCACTTGGACTGGCCGTAGCCGGTGTCGGGGGTTTGGCCGGTGGGGACCGGCCGTTCGAGGACCGCGATGCCGCCGGTCGGCTGCGGCGGGCAGGCGGCGAGGGTGGACACGAAGTGCACCGTCTTGGGCCGGCCGGTGGCGGCGAGCCGGAGCAGTTCCACGGTTCCGCTCACGTTGGCGCGGCGGTGGGCGCGGTAGCCGCGCACCAGGTTGACCATGGCTCCGGCGTGCACCACGGTGTCGACCCGGTCGGCCAGCCGTTGCCGGTCGGCCGGGCTCAGGCCGAGCCGGGGGCTGCTCAGGTCGCCGGGGACGGCGTCGATCCGGTGGCCGGTTCCCTCGCGCCACAGCCGGTACCCGTGCAGCGCGTCGGTCAGTCGGCGGTGTGCCGCGTCCGGGCTGTCCGCGCGGACCAGGCAGTGGACGGTGGCGTCGGTCAGGTCCAGCAGGTCGTGCAGCAGCTGGGCGCCGACGAACCCGGTCGCGCCGGTGAGCAGCACGTGCCGCGGCGGCCCGGACGGGGTGCCGGCCGGCCGGATGTCGGCGGGCAGCGTCAGGTCGGTGGCGGATGCCGTGGTGGCGGCCGGCGCGGCGGGCAGGGCGCGGCCGCCGTCGAGCGCGGCGGCCTGGAGCGCGATGGTCGGCGCGTGGACGATGTCCCGGATCGAGAGCGGGGTGTCGAAGCGGGCCGATACGGCGAGGGCGAGCCGCTGGGCGCGCAGCGAGTCGCCTCCGCTGTCGAAGAAGTCGGCGTCGGGGCTGGTGACGGGCTCCGGCAGCAGGGCGTTCCACAGTTCGGCGAGGGTGCGTTCGGTGCTGCTCCCGGTGGCGGTCCAGCCGTTCGGCTCCGTCGGTCCAGGGGCCTTCAGGAGTTCCGCGAGGGCCTTGCGGTCCGTCTTCCCGTTGCCGTTCACCGGGACGGCGTCGAGCCTGATGAACCGCTTGGGGATGAGTTCGGCCGGCAGCAGCGCGCGGATGTGGGACCTGAGCCGGCTCGTCGCCAGGTCGCCCCGTACGGTGACGAAGGCGGCCAGGTGCTGTCCGCCGCCGTGGTCGCTGACCAGCACCTTGGCCTCGCGCACCGAGGGGTGCGAGGTGATCGCGTGCTCGATCTCGGAGAGCTCGACCCGCACGCCGCCGATCTTCACCTGCTGGTCGCGCCGGCCGTCGAAGTAGAGCAGCCCGTCCGTGTCGTGGTGGCCGAGATCGCCGGTGCGGTACATCCGTTTCCCCGGTAACTCGGGGAACGGGTTCTCGACGAGGACCAGGTCGGTGCGGTCGGGGTCGCCGAGGTAGCCGGTGCCCAGGCACGCGCCGCCGATGCAGATCTCGCCGATCTCCCCGGCGGGGGCCGCTTCGCCGTGCTCGTCGAGCACGATCGCCCAGGTGTTGTCGATCGGCCGGCCGATCGGCACGGGGGAGGGGTCCTGCGGTGTCACCTCGTGGAAGACGGAGCCGATCGAGGCCTCGGTGGGGCCGTAGGTGTTGGTCACCCGCAGGTTCGGGAGGAGCCGTTGCAGGGCCCGCACGCTCTCCGGGGCGATCTCCTCGCCGCCGACCAGCAGCATCCGCAGGCTCGCCAGACCGTCCACCAGCTCGGGCCGGGAGTCGAGCAGCTCGACGAGGGCGGTGAGGATGGTGGGCACGAAGTCGGTCATCGTGACGCGGTGGCGTTCGATGACCTCGACGGTGGCGGTCAGGTCGAGGATGTCGTGCGCGCGGGGGATGACGACCCGGCTGCCGCAGGTGAGCGGCCAGAGCAGCTGCCACAGTGAGGAGTCGAAGGTGTGCCGGCTGTTCTGGAGCACCACGTCGCGCGGGGACGAACCGAACCGGCGGCCCATGGCGAGCAGCCGGTTCGCCAGGCCGCTGTGCAGGTTGAGGGCGCACTTGGGGGTGCCGGTGGAGCCGGAGGTGTAGAAGCCGTAGGCGAGTTCGTCGGGTCGCGGCGGCGCGGAGGTCGGCCGCGCGGGGCGGGCGTCCGCCGCCGAGGTGGCCGGATCGGGGTCCGTGCCGGACACCGGGTCGACGGTGAGGACCGGGGCGGCCCAGCCGTCCCGGGCGGCGCCGGGGGAGAGCAGGATCGCGGCGGGGTCGCACGCGTCGACCATGGGGTGCAGGCGCGGGCCCGGCCACTGTTCGTCCAGCGGGACGAACACCGCGGCGCAGCGCATCACGGCCAGCATGGCGACCGGGAGTTCGGGGCCGCCGGTCATCACCAGCGGTACGAAGTCGCCCCGGCGGACCCCGGCGTCGGCCAGCCGGCCGGCCAGGGCGTCGACCCGCTGCATGAGGCCGCGGTAGGTCAGGGTGCCGCCGGGGTGTTCGACCGCGACGGCGTGCGGGGTGCGGGCGGCCGCGGCCTCGATGAGGCTCCAGGCGGTGACGTCCGGGTGGTGGGGGACGGTGTCGCCGCAGAACTGGCCCAGCTGCCGCTCGGTGGGGGCTCGCATGGATCTCCCTTGGTTGCGGAACGAGGACGGAGGCAGAGGCGGGAACGGGGACAGGGACGGGACCCGGCGCGACCGGGCCGGCCCGCGACCGCAGCAGGTGCGGTCGCCGGCCGGCCCGGGAGCGGATCAGAGCCTCAGCGGGACCGGGGCAGGTCTCAGACCTCGGTCGCCACCCAGCTGATGTACCAGCTGTGGCTCACGGCGTACTCGACCGGCAGCGGCCGGCCGTCCTGCCAGCGGACGTAGATCCGGAAGCCCTTCGACGTCGGCGTGTAGATGGTGTTGCCGCCGGTGGTCGTCCACATCGAGTCGCGGCCGCACAGGTTGGCGGTGTAGACGGGCGTCTCGCTGAAGTTGCCCGCGGAGGTGTCGACGTCGATGTAGATACCGGTGCCGTTGTCCTCCTCGACGTGCTGCTGCCACGCGTCGATGGGCGTGTTGCCGGCGATGAACCTGGGGTTGGACATACCTGTCTCCTCGCTGTGATCAGAGAAACGGGCAAGAGGGTGGATCAGAATGGATCGCTGGCGTACCAGGGATCATCCACCGCAGCCGAGTCTGAGTGAATCTTCCTGTGATCACAAGAGTGCTGGATGCGAACCATCGAATTCCGGTTGAGAACGCGGATCACCGTTTCGGATCAGTGAACAGTGGGGCAGTTCCTGCTTCTTGACGCCGCGTGGTTCGATCGTGATATACCTGTGACTTCTGACGTGGTCCGGTCACCGGACATCCGTGTGCGCTGGTCTACCTGTCTCTGGAAACGCGCCGTCTCATATTCCGGACCGTCATGATCTGAATTCCAGGGATCTTCAGTAAGTGAGGAGCGTGTGACACGCATGCCCGAATTCTCTGCCGTTCCGGAGCTATCTACCGCAGATTCCTGGGAGGACGTCGTCCCGGTCGCGGAACTCGCGTACGGGGGCTACGAGCACTCCGCGGAGTACCACGCCTCGGCGGCGTCGATCTTCGAACCCAAACGTTCGGTGATCGCCCGGACCGGCGGCCGCACCTGTGGGACCTGCGCCGTCTACTCCCTGGAGATGACGCTGCCGGGCGGTCCCCGGCCGGTGGCCGGCCTCGGCTACGTGACCGTCGCGCCCGAACACCGGCGGCGCGGCGTGATGAGCGCGATGGTGCGCCGCGTCCTGCACACCCTGCACGACAGCGGGGCCGAGGCGGTGGCCGCCCTCAACACCACCGAGGCCGGGATCTACGGCCGCTTCGGGTTCGGCCTCGCCAGTCAGGCCGTCAAGGTGCGGATCGCCCGGCACGCCGGTGACCTGCGCGTGGACGGCGGCGACCGGGCCGTCCGGATCGGCGGACCGGAGGAGCACGCCGCCGCGATCGCCGCCGTGTACGCGCAGTGCGTCGGGGAACGCCCCGGGATGCTGCGCCGGGACGCGGCCTGGGCCGCCCGGGCCGTCCTGGACCTGCCCGACCACCGGGGCGGATCCGGCCGGCTGCTCTGCATGGTGGCCGAGGACGAGGGGGAGCCCTCCGGCTACGCCCTCTACCGGCTGACCTCGGCCTGGGTGGACTCGGTACCGCGCTACGAGGTGTCGGTGCGCGAGCTGTTCGCCCGCGACCCCGCCTCCGGCGCGGCGCTGTGGCACGCCCTGCTCGACGTCGACCTCGCCGGCAGCGTGGTCGCCGACCGGCCGGTGGACGACCCGGTGCTGGCCCTGCTCACCGACCTCCGCAGCGCCGCGCCCGTCCTGCGCGACCAGCTGCACGTGCGGCTGGTGGACGTCGACCGGGCGCTGGAGCAGCGGGGCTACGCCACCGAGACCGACATCGTCCTGGACGTCACCGATCCGCTCTGCCCCTGGAACGAGCGGCGGTTCCGGCTGCGCACCGGCGCCGAGGGCGGCGAGTGCCGGCCCACCACCGCGCCGGCCGACCTGGAGCTGACGGCCCGGGAACTGGGTTCGCTGCACCTCGGCGGCACCTCCCTGGTGCAGCTCGCCCGGGCTGGCCTGGTGCGCGAACTGCGCCCGGGCGCGGTCAGGGCCGCCGCCACGGCGTTCCGCCACGACCCGGCCCCGTTCTGTCCCGTCGTCTTCTGACGCCGGGCCCCCTCCCCTTTCCGTACCGGGCCCCGTCGTCCTCTGACGCCGGGTCCCATCCCCTTTCCGTACCGGTCCCCGTCGTCCTCTGACGCCGGGCCCCACCATCACGCTTTGACGCCGGACCGCCCGCGCACCAGCCGGAGCGCGGCGGCCGCCGTCCCCTCCCCGACATCCGACCGACCACCGATCGACGCCCCTAGGAGCCTCATGCCTGGTCCCGGATACTCGTACTTCGGCGCCGAGGAGCGACGCAACCTCCTCGAAGTCGTCGACTCCTGGCTCGCCACCTCCGACGCGCACTCCCGCCCACCGGGCGTGGACGCCCAGGTCCGAGGCCTGGAGCAGGAGCTGTCCGCACGCTTCGACAGCCCGTACTGCCTGGGCGTCAACAGCGGCACCTCCGCCCTGCTGGCCGCGCTGGCCGCGCTCGGCATCGGCCCGGGCGACGAGGTCATCGTGCCCGGCTACATGTACGCCGCCTCCGTCTCGGCCGTCGTCTTCGCGGGCGCCACCCCGGTGATCGCCGAGATCGACGAGTCGCTGACCCTCGACCCGGCCGACGTCCGGGCCAGGATCACCCCGCGCACCAGGGCCGTGATGCCCGTCCACATGCTCGGCGCGCCCTGCGACCTGTCGGCTCTCGGGCAGCTGGCCGACGACCACGGGCTGTTCCTGCTGGAGGACGCCGCCCAGGCCTGCGGGGCGACGTACCGCGGCCGTCCGGTCGGCACCTTCGGGCAGGCCGGGGCGTTCTCCACCAACATCTTCAAGGTGATCACCGGCGGCGACGGCGGATTCCTGCTCACCCAGGACGAGCGCACCTTCCAGCGGGCGTACTCCTTCCACCACCACGGCTGGTACCCGTACGGGCAGGAGAGCGCGGACGGTGACCAGCTCTTCGGCCTCAACCTGCGGATGAACGAGTTCACGGCGGCGGTGGTGCGCGCCCAACTCGGCCGTCTGGACGCCATCCTGGAGCACAACCGGTCGCTGGCCAGGGCACTGGCCGCCGCGATCCCGGCCCACGACGGCCTGCGCCCGCGCCTGCTGCACGACGCCGACGGCGACTGCGCGACCCTGCTGGTGTACGTCTTCGAGGACGCGGCGAGCGCCGACGCCGTGGCCAAGGAACTCGGCACCCGCCCACTGCTCCAGTCGCCCAAGCACTACTACGGCGGCCTGCCCGAACTCACCGCCCTGATGGCCGGCGACGCCCGCCCGAGCCCCTTCCGCCGGCCGCCCGAGAACGTGCGGCACGACTACCGGGCCGGCGCGCTGCCGCAGACCGACTCCGTCCTGGCCCGCTCCGTCGCGCTGACCATCGGCCTCACCGACACCTACCTGGCCGCCGACTTCGGTCTGACCGCGCGCAGCACCCTGGCCGACGTCGAGGCCGTCGCCGAGCGGTTCGACACCGCCGTGTCGGAAGTGCTGGGCCGGTGACCGCCGCCGATCCGGCCGACCACGCCGGTCGGCCGGAGGACACGGACGCGGTGCCCGGCTTCTACGACGCCGACGTACCCGACGCCGACGTGCCTTACGACGCGATACCCGACGACGCGGGGCCCGACGACGCAGACGTGATCGTGGTCGGCGCCGGCTTCACCGGTCTGGCCGCCGCGCACGAACTCGCCCTGGCCGGCCTGCGCTGCCGGGTCGTGGAGTCGTCGAGTCGGATCGGCGGCCTCGCCAAGACCTTCACCGTCGGCGACCGGCAGCTGGAGCGGTTCTACCACCACTGGTTCGACTCCGACCGCGAGATCTTCCGGCTCTGCGCCGAGCTCGGCTGCGCCGACCTGATCGAACGCCACCCCACCCGCACCGGCGTCTACCACGCCAACTCGGTGTACCGCCTCTCCAGCCCGCTCGACGTGCTGCGCTTCGCCCCGCTGCCCCCGGTCGACCGGGTGCGGCTCGGCCTGTCGGCCCTGCGGGCCGGCCGGGTACGGCACTGGCGCGAACTGGAGTCGCTCACCGCCGAGCAGTGGCTGGTCCGGCTGGGCGGGCGCCGGGCCTTCGAGGTGGTCTGGCGCCCCCTGCTGGAGGGCAAGTTCGGCTCCTACGCGTCCGAGGTCGGCGCGACCTGGATGTGGACCAAGCTGCACCTGCGGGGCGGCAGCCGGTCCCGCTCGGGGCAGGAGGTGCTGCACTACCTGCGGGGCGGTTCCGGCGCCCTGCTGGACGCCTGGCAGGACCGGCTCCGGCAGCTGGGGGTGGAACTGCACACCGGCAGCCCGGTCGACGAGGTCCTGGTCGGCGAGCGGGGCGTCACCGGCGTCCGGGTCGGCGGCCGCACCCTGCGGGCCCGCCGGGTGCTGGTGACCACCGCCCCCGGGCTGCTGGCCGGGATGCTCGACGGGGACGTCGACGCCCACCCCGCCCTCCCCGGGCTGGTGCGCAGGCTGCGCTCCGTCCCGTACCTGGCCAACCTGTGCCTGGTCCTGGAGAACCGCAGGGCCCTGTCCGACACCTACTGGCTCAACGTCACCGACCCGGAGTTCCCCTACGTCGGCGTCATCGAGCACACCAACCTCGACGCACCGGAGCGCTACGGCGGCCGGCACCTCGTCTACCTGTCGAAGTACCTGCCGGTCGACGCCGAGCTGTACCGGATGACCGACGAGGAGGTCTTCCGCCACAGCCTGCCGCACCTGCGCCGGATGTTCCCGCGGTTCCGCGAGGACTGGGTGCACCGCTACCACGTCTGGCGGGCGGAGCACGCCCAGCCGGTGATCACCCCCGGCTACTCGCGGCGCGTCCCCGGGGTCGAGTGCGCCGTGCCCGGCCTCTACATGTCGAGCATGGCGCAGGTCTTCCCCGAGGACCGCGGCACCAACTACGCCGTGCGGCACGGCCGGAGCGCCGGACGGCTGATCGCGGACCGGATCCGCACCCGCGAGCGCGCGGGGCTCCGCACGACACCGACGAAGGAGGCGGTATGAACGACCTGCTGGACATCGCGGCCGCCGAGAACCTGACGGAAGACCAGGTGCACGCGCTCTACCGGAGTTTCGTCAGCCGGAGCCAGGTCTCCCTGGTCGGCGCGTTCGGCTTCGGGCACGACCTGGTCGAGAGCGCCGAGGGCTGCTGGATCACCCTGCGCGACGGCCGGCGCATCCTGGACTTCACCGGCGGGATCGGCGTCCTCAACCACGGCCACAACCACCCGCGGATCCTCGCCGCCCGCCGGCGCTTCGCCGAGCAGGGCCGGATGGAGGTCCACAAGAACTACCTCTCGCCCTACGTCGCGGCCCTCAGCCACAACCTGGCCAAGCTGCTCCCCGGCGACCTCGCCATCAGCTATTTCCCCAACTCCGGTGCGGAGGCGGTCGAAGGCGCCGTCAAACTCGCCTACAAGTACCACGCGGGGCGCCGCGGCACGGTACTGCACACCGACATCTCGTTCCACGGCAAACTGCTCGGCGCGGGCAGCCTCACCGCCTCGCCCGAACTCCACTTCGACTACCCGAGGATCCCCGGCACCGACTACTTCGGCTACGGCGATCTCGACTCCTTCGCCCTCGCGCTGGAACGACACCGGGCACTCGACGGCGGCAGTGACGTCTACGCGGTCGTGCTGGAGCCGTTCAGCGCGTCCAGCCTGCGCGAGTGCTCGGGGGAGTTCCTCCGCGAGGTCCGCCGGCTGTGCACCGAGCAGGACATCGTGCTGATCTTCGACGAGGTCTACACCGGCTGGGGCCGCACCGGCGCGCTGTTCCACTTCATGCACCACCCGGGCCTGGTCCCCGACGTCGTGACGATGTCCAAGTCCTTCGGCGGCGGCAAGGCGTCCATCGCCGGGTACGTGGCCCGCGAACCAGTGTTCCGCCGCGCCTACGACAACCTCCAGGACGCCACCCTGCACAGCACGACCTACTACGGCTTCGGCGAGGAGACCGCCACCGCGCTGGAGGCCGTCGCCGTCGCCGTCGAGGACGACTACCCCGGGCGCGCCCGCAAACTCGGCGCCGTCCTGGAGACGGGCTTACGGGACATCGCCCGCCGGCACCCCTCCCTGGTCGCCTCGACCGCCGGGTCCGGCGCCCTGCACGGCGTCTTCCTCAAGGCCGGACCGGCCTCGCTCGACCGGCTGCTGCCGCTGCTCCCGGCAGCACTCGGGCGCGACGCCAGGCTCCGCACCAAGGCGATCACCGGCGCGGTGATCGCCGCCCTCTACCGCGACCACGGCGTGCTCACCTTCTTCGGCTCCAACCACGGCCTGCCGCTGATCGTCGCGCCGCCGCTGGTCGCCGAAGAACCAGAGGCAGAAACCTTCCTGCGGGCACTCGACCAGGTGCTCGGACAGGGCGCGGTACGCCTGCTCGGCCGACTGGCCAGGGAACTCGCCACCGGGAGGCTACGCCCGTGACGGTCGACCTCCTCCTGCGGATCTGGTCGCTGCGCCACCCCGCCCTGAGCCCGCCAGGCCCCCGCGCCGCGGCACGCGCCCACGTCCTCGGCAGCCTCGCCGAACTGGCCCCGCACTACCGGGCCGGCCTGGCCCTGGCCCTGCGCCTGGTACCGCTCGCACTCCTGCTGCTGACCGGCCGCCGCCCCGCCACCGCCCCACCGGCCGCCCTGCTGGCCGGGCTCCGGCGGGTGGAACGGCTGCCGCTGCTCGGCCGAGCCGTCCGGACCACGGAGACGCTCGCGCTGTACAGCGGCCTCGACGCCGCGGCCACCACGCCCAGGCGCACCGGGCCCGACACCGGCGGATTCCACCTCGCCGGGGACGACCCGCCCCGGCACTACCTCCAGGCACCGCGGACCGCCGGCCGGGCGGTCTCCCGATGAGCCGCTCGGCACGCCCGATCGACTGCGACGCACTCGTGATCGGCTCCGGCGCCGGCGGCAGCGTCGCCGCCCTCGGCCTGGCCCGGGCCGGCCGCGAGACCGTCGTCCTCGAAGAGGGCCCGCGGGTCACGACGGCCGAGATCGCCGCCGCCTCACCCGCGCAGAACCTCCGCCGCCTCTACCGCCACGCCGGACTGGCCCCCATCCACGGCCGGCCCGTCATCGCCTTCGGCGAGGGACGCTGCGTCGGCGGCACCACCGTCGTCAACGGCGGCCTGCTCTGGGAACCACCCGCCGAACTGCTCGACCGCTGGGCCCACCAGGCCGGCACCGACGGCTACCGCCACACCGACCTGGACGGCCACCTGCGCGAGATCACCCGCCGCCTCGGCGTCGCCGCCCAGCACCCCGGCGACGGCAACCGCGACTCCCGGCTGCTCGCCGACGGCGCCGAACGGCTCGGCTGGCACTGGGCCACGGCCCGCCGCGCCGCACCCGGCTGCTCGCACGCCAACCGCTGCCCGACCGGCTGCCCCTCCGGCGCCAAACAGAGCATGATGCTCAGCTACCTGCCCGCCGCCGAACGCCACGGCGCGCGCATCCACCCCCGCACCCGGGTCCTGAAACTCGGCCACCACGGCCGGACCGTCACCGAGGTCCGCGCCGTGGGCCCAGAAGGCGAACCGCTCACCTACCGGCCGCGCACCGTGGTGCTCGCCGCCGGACCGATCGGCAGCCCGGCCCTGCTCCAGCGCAGCGGCATCCACCGCCGCCACGCCGGCCGGCGCACCGCCGTCCACGTCAACCTGAAGGTCGTCGCCCGCTTCCCGGAGCCCGTACGGGCCACCAGCGGCACCATCTTCACCGCCCAGCTCCAGCACTTCCAGGACCAGGGCCTGCTGGTGATGCCCGCCAACCTCACCCCCGGCGGCCTCGCCGCCGCGCTGGCCGGCCACGACCCGCAGACCGTCAACACCCTGCTGGCGGACCTCGACCGGGTCGCTCTGTACACCGCACAGGTCCGGGTCGAGGGACCGGTCTCCGTCACCGCCCTGCCCGGCGGCCACACGCTGCTGCGCCACCGGCTCACCGCCGACGACGGCACCAAACTGCGCTCCGCGCTCCACCTCACCGCCCGGCTGCTCCTCGCCGCCGGCGCCACCGAAGTCCACCCCCCGTTCCCCGGCCCGCCGCTGCGCTCGGAGGACGAGGCCAGGCAGTGCGCCGAACACAGCTCCCTCGCCGACTGGCCGCTCGTCTCCGTCCACGCCATGGCCTCCTGCCCGATGGGCGCGGCCGACCGCGGCGGACTCTGCGACGCCGCCGGAAGACCGTACGGCTTCGACAACCTCCACCTCTGCGACGCCTCGGTGCTCCCGGGTGCGACCGGCATCAGCCCCCAGGGCACCGTGATGGCCTTCGCCCACGAGATCACCGAACGGCTGCTCCAGACCACCCGACAGGAGAAGACCACCGGATGACGGACGACCTGGCACCGCACCGGCTCCCTGGCGTGATCGAGCCGGACGGCCCCGAGGTGACCTGCGACCTCGCGATCCTCGGCTCCGGCATGGGCGGATCCACCCTCGCCCACGCGCTCAGCGCCTCCGGCGCGCGGATCCTCGTCGTCGAACGCGGCGACTTCCTGCCGCGCGAACAACAGAACTGGTCCCCGGAAGCCGTGTTCGTCCAGGGCCGCTACCGCAACGGCGACCAGTGGCACGACGCCCAGGGACAGCCCTTCAGCCCCGGCGTCCACTACTACGTCGGCGGCAACACCAAGGTCTTCGGAGCGACCCTCCCGCGCTTCCGCGAGACCGACTTCGGCCAGGTCGCCCACGCCGAGGGCGACACGTCCGGCTGGCCGATCGAGTACGCCGACCTGGAACCCCACTACGCCCGGGCCGAGGACCTCTACCGGGTGCACGGCACCCGCGGCGAGGACCCCACCGACCCCTGGCGCTCCACCGACTACCCCCACCCGGCCGTCGAACACGAGGGGGCCGTCGCCGACCTCGCCGACCGGCTGCGCGGCCAGGGCCTGAAGCCCTTCCACCTGCCGACCGGCATCGACCTGCGCGAGGGCGGCGACTGCGTGCGCTGCGCCACCTGCGACAGCTTCCCCTGCATGCTCGGCGCCAAGAGCGACGCCGACGTCCGCGCGCTGCGCCCCGCCCTGGCCTCCGGCGACGTCCGGCTGCTGACCCGCACCCTGGTCGGCCGGCTGTACACCGACGCCACCGGACGGCGGGTCACCCACGCCGTGGCGACCAGGGACGGCAAGGAGCTGACGATCCGGGCCGAGCGCTTCGTCCTCGCCTGCGGCGCGGTCAACACCGCGGCGCTGCTGCTGCGTTCGGGCCTCGCCAACGGATCGGGCCGGGTCGGACGCAACTACATGGTGCACAACAGCACCTTCCTGGTCGCCGCCGACCCCGCCCACCGCAACCGGGCGGTCTTCCAGAAGACCCTGGGCCTGAACGACTGGTACCTCGCCCGGAACGGCCGCGCGCCACTGGGCAACGTCCAGATGCTGGGCAAGCTCCAGGAGCCCATGGTGCGCGCGGCCCGCCCGAACGTGCCCACCGCGGTCCGGCGGTTCGTCACCCGCCGCAGCCTCGACCTCTACCTGACCAGCGAGGACCTGCCGACCAGGGACAACCGGATCACCCTGGACACCGCCGGGCGGATCACCGTGCACTGGCAGCCCAACAACCTCGGCCCCCACCAGGAGCTGGTCCGGCGCACCACCCGTTCGCTGCGCGCGGCCGGCTACCCGCTGGTGTTCACCCGGCGGATGGGCATCGAGACCAACTCCCACCAGTGCGGCACGGCCGTGATGGGGACCGACCCCGCCACCAGCGTGGTCGACCCGGCCGGGCGCACCCACGAGCACGACAACCTCTGGGTGGCGGACTCCTCGGTCTTCTGCTCGTCGGCGGCCGTCAACCCGGCCCTGACCATCGCCGCCAACGCCTTCCGGATTGCCGGGGGAGTGCTGGCCTGAGGCCGGCGTACGAACGCCAACCCGTCCGGCCCGCAGCCGAGTTCGACCGGCTGCGGGCCGGCGGTGCTGCGCCGCGGCGTCGCGCCCGGCCGCTCCCGCGCAGGGCCGGCGGCTTCGAGTCCTGACAGCGGTGTCCCCCCACGGCCGCGCCGTGGGGGGACACCGTCGTCCGCCGGAGCCGCCCGGGGAGTCAGTCGGCGAGCTGCTTGGTGCTGAACGGGATGGTGACGCGGTAGTTGACCTCGTCGCCGTGGACCGGGTGACCGTCGGGGGAGAGCATCGAGTAGGCGGTGACCCGCGCGCGGTAGATCCGGCTCGGGGAGTCCCCGGTGAAGTCCTGCGGCGGCCGGGAGCGCCGCGCCCGCGCCGCCTCGTCCGGGTAGCGCCGCCGGTAGTACAGCTCGCAGCCCTCGACCAGGTCCGCGCCCTCCAGGACCTCGGCCTGCGCGAGCGCGTACAGCGCGTCGCCGCCCCCGCCGGCCGGGTTGGAGTCGTAGACCGTCAGCGCGACCGCCGGATTGGCCGCGATGTTGCGCGAGTGCAGGGTGTCCAGCCCCGAGATCCAGTAGAACCGGTCCTCGTCGTCCCAGGCGTGGGCCACCGCGCTCACCCACGGGACGGCCTGCGGCGAGGCCGTGCCGAGGGTCAGGTAGCGCGTGGAGCGGAGAAGGTCGCGTGCGGAGGTGCAGAGTTCGTCGTCCGAGCTGGGCACAGTGCCTCCGGTTCGGTGAGCTTGAGCTGCCACGGGGTCGCACAGGCAAAGGGGCGGACCGGTCGCTCCGCCGGGCGTCCTGGGG
Source organism: Streptomyces sp. CBMA156 (assembly GCF_014596515.1). Classification (GTDB taxonomy): domain Bacteria; phylum Actinomycetota; class Actinomycetes; order Streptomycetales; family Streptomycetaceae; genus Kitasatospora. Next base: position 17,998 of record NZ_MSJQ01000251.1, on the reverse strand, counting down.
CCGGGCGCCGGGACGCCGGTTCTTCGTGTTCTCACTGGTGCGTGTTCTCACTGTACCGAGGCCCGGCGCAGGCCAGAAGAGGGCCTAGCACCGCCAGTGTCCTGCGGCACGCCGTCCGCGTTTCTCTTCGTGACGGCCCTGACATCGTCCCCTCATGTCCCGCGGAGGTCCCCCGGATGATTCGTCTGACGATCGCCGACATCGCCGGCATCACCGGCGGCGCACTCCATGACGTCCCCGATCCCTCGGCCCGGCTCACGGCGTTCGGCACCTGCTACGTCTCCGCCGTCCGTCCCGGCGGCCTGTACGTCGCGGTCCCGGGCAGCTCCCGTAACGGCCACGCCCGCGCCGGCGAGGCCATTGCCGCCGGTGCGGTGTGCGTGCTGGCCACCCGCCCGGTCGGCGTGCCCGCGGTCGTCGTCCCCGATGTCGCCCGCGCCCTCGAACTCCTCGCCCGCCACGTCCTGGCCCGGACCCGGCCGACGGTGGTCGCGGTCACCGGGTCCGTCGGCAAGACCACGACCAAGGACCTCCTCGCCCAGGTGCTCGCCCGCCACGACACCACCCGCGCCACCTGGGGCAACCTCAACTCCCCGACCGGCCTGTGCCTGAGCGTGCTGAGCACGGACGAGACGACCCGCCACCTCGTCCTGGAGATCGGTGCCCACGGCCCCGGCTCCGTCGGCCGGCTCGCCTCGCTGGTCTCACCCCGCGTCGGCATCGTCCTCAACGTCGGCAGCGCGCACCTGGGCACCTTCGGGACCCGCGAGGCCCTCGCGGAGACCAAGAGCGAACTGGTCCGCGCCCTCGGGCCCGACGGTGTCGCGGTCCTCAACGCCGACGATCCCCGGGTCGCCGCGATGGCCCGGCGCACGCCCGGCCGGACCCTCACCTTCGGCACCCGGCGACCGGCCGACGTCCACGCCACCGGGATCACCCTCCGCGCCGCGCGTGCCGGCTTCACCTTGCACACTCCCGGGGGATCGGCCCCGGTCGCGCTGCGCCTGCTCGGGGCCCACCAGGTCCACAACGCGCTCGCCGCCGCGGCGGCCGCGCACGCCCTCGGCATGGGCACCGGCGACATCGCCGCCGCGCTGTCGGCCGCCGAGCCGACCGCCAGCGGACGGCTGCGGATCCTGCAACGCCCCGACGGCGTCACGATCGTCGACGACGCGTACAACGCCAGCGCGGAGTCGGTGCGCGCGGGTATCGACGCGCTGGTCGCCTACGCCGCCGGCCGGCGCACGGTCGCGGTCCTGGGGCGGATGCTGGACCTGGGGGAATGGTCGGCCGCCGCTCACACGGACGTCGGCCGCCACGTCGGTGCGGCGGGCGTGCAAGTCCTGGTCCCCGTCGGGGAGGGCGACGACATCACCGCGCTCACCGACGCCGCGCGCAACGGCCCCACTCCGCCGCGCATCGAACCCGTCCCCGACCCCGACGCGCTCCTCGCCCTCCTCGACACCCTGCTCGTCGCCGGGGACGTCGTCCTGCTCAAGGCCTCCCACGAGGTCGGCCTCAGCCGCGCCGCGCACCTCCTGCACACCCGCGCCACGAGGTAGTGGAGTGCGACGGGCGGCCCGTCCCCCGAGGCGTCAGGTGGCGGGGAGTGAGCTGAGGACCGTCTGCCACCTGCCCTCCCGGCGGACGTTGACGACGCTGCTGCGGCTGGCCCGGCTCGCGTAGCCGAGGACGGTGTGGTCCAGGACGGCGACGCACAGATCCCGGCTGAGGGCGCCGACGGTGGCGGGGGCGACGCGTTCCTGGACGAGCCAGCCCCGATGGCGCGGCGCTCCCACGAGCTCAGCCCATTCCTCCGGGCCGTGCTCACACCCGATCCGCACGCTGCTGCCGAAGTACCCGTAGGGGGCCTTGAGGACCAGACGGGTCCGTTCTGCAACGGCCTGCGCGACGGTGATGCCGTCGCCGAGTTTGCGGCTCCAGGGCACGATGGTCCGCAGGGTCGCGCGCTCTGGGGGCGGGAACAGGCCTTCGAAACGGGGGTCGGACATGACGGCCAGACAGAGCTTGTTCTCCGCCACCCAGCGTTCGGCGAGGACGTTGGGGATGACCAATGTGCCGTCAGTCACCGCCGCGCAGAAGCGTTCCCAGTGGTGGACGGGACGCGGGTCGGCCGGGACGAATTTGAGGTAGCCCAGCCGCGCACCGTCCGCGGGGGAGTAGTCGGACGGGAGGCGCATGGCCGTCGTCCGGCCGTTGCGCCGACACTGCGCGGCGATTCGGTACCGGTCGCGGTCCTTGCCCGCGGTGTGGAAGAGGCCGATGTGCCGAGTCTGTTCCTCGGTCAGGCCTCGGGCGTGGCCGTGGGCGACCAGCCAGGCGGCGAACCAGTTCTCGTCCTCGAAGCGGGCGACCGGAACCCGCCACTGGTCGAGGAGCGCGCCGATCGCGGGCGTCCGGCGCCAGAGCCGGGCGACGGTGCCGGCTCCGATCACGCCGCCGGGGCTGCTGGCGTTGAACTCCAGGATCCGTACGGTGCCCAGCCGGTCCCCGAACAGGTCCAGCCGACAGAAGTCGACGGTCAGGGACTCCGGGTGCGGGTGACGCAGGATCCAGCGGTGCAGGACAGGCGGCACGTCCAGGAATCCTTGCAGGGCGGGGTTCCCGGGATAGGCCCGCACGATCCGCTGGAGGCAGTCCACGGCGGTGAGGACGCGCCGGCGCAGGAGCGGTTCGGCCGCCGGATGCAGCACACCGACGGCCGGCAGTACCGGGAAGGGCACGGACGACGAGGCGGCCGGCCGGGCGATCTCCTCCTCCGCTCCCCGGCGGACCTCGTCATGGGCTTTCAGCAGCGCGGCGTGCAGCGGGTGCGGAGCCGCGCCCGGGACGGCGGCGAGGTCGCGGTCCGGGTCGATGAGCGGGAGGTCGTCCACGGCGGCTCCTCAGAGGTAGAGCGGGTGGAGGCGGCCGGAGCGGGAGACGTTGAGCCGCGCCTCGTGGCCGGTGCGGGCGAAGGCGGAGACCAGCCGGCCGTCGGCGGCGCCGACGGCCAGGTCGTAGTGGGCGGGAGATCCGTCGGAGCCGTCGCGCAGCCGGGGGCTGGGGAGGTACTCCTGGACCAGCCAGCCCTCGGCGACCGCGCGGGCGACGGCCTCGGCCCAGGCGGCGTCGCCGGTCTCCAGGCCGACGACGACGCCGCGGCCGCCGGTGTCCAGCGGGCTCTTGAGGACGTGGTGCCCGCGGTCGAGGGCGACCCGGCGGACGGTCGGGCCGTCGCACAGGGCGAGGTTGCGCGACCACGGGACGGCCCGGTGGACGAGCCGGTGGTCGGCCGGGTCGAAGAGGTCCGCGAAGCGGGGGTCGGAGAGGACGGCGAGGCAGAGCTTGTTGTCGCCGATGAGCCGGGTGCGCAGGCCGTTCTGGACGAACAGGGTGCGCTCGCGCAGGGCCCGCAGGTACGGGCCCAGGTCGCCGGCCAGCTGTTGGAGGTCGCGCAGGCGGATCTTGGCGTAGGCGTGCCGGACGGGCTCGCCGTCCAGGGTGGCGCCGCCGTCCGGGCCGGTGCGCAGCGTGCGGGGGTCGGCGTGCAGGACGCGGACCCCGAGCGCGCGCAGGCCGTCCTGGTAGGACAGGACGGAGTTGCGGTCGGCGCGGTACGGGTACAGCAGCGCCATGGTGTCCGGCCGGCGGCCGGTCTCCCGTTCGACGAGGCCGACCAGCCACCGGCCGGTCCAGGCGGCGTCGTCGGCGGGCAGCGGCCGGGGCAGGCCGATCCCGTGCCGGGTGAGCAGCGGCCGCCAGGCGGCCCGGGCCCGGCCGGCCACGGCCAGTCCGCCCGGACCGTTGGCGTTGGTCTCCAACACGCCCCACCGGCCGTCGGGTTGGGGCAGCAGGTCGAGCCGCAGCACGTGCACCCGGGTGTCGCGGGCGGCGGCCACCTGGGCGCGCAGCGACTCCGGGAGGGTGATGACCTGTCGCAGCCGCGGATCGTCCTCCCAGGCCGCCGCGATGACCTCGATCATGCGGGCGCAGGCGGCGGCGAGAGCCTCCAACTCCTCGCGCAGGCCCGGCCGCAGCCGCAGCGGAAGCCCCAGCGGCCGTGCCTTTCCGGCGGCCGGGTCGCCCACGGTGTGCGACCCGGCCAGCGTCCGCGCCTCCGCCGTCCCGCCGACCGCCGCGACCTGCCGGGTGAACTCCTCGTCCAGCCCTGACCAGCACTCGCCGTCGGCGGCCCCGAGGCCGTCAGCCATGTGTGTCAGCCATCTGCGTCATCCATGGGAACGGTCACGTCCTCATCTGGTCGAGAGCCCGGACGGCGAACCGAGAGTAGTGACTCGGCTACTCGACTTCAAGAGGCCGTGCGGCGCCGGCTACCGGATGGTGTCGCCCCGCTCCCGTACGACCGTCCAGCCGTCGCCGTCCAGCGCGTGGACGGGCGGCCGCTGCCGCACCCACAGGTGGGCGAACGGCTGGTCGTAGCCGCCGGCGCCGCCGATCACCACCACGTCCCCGGGCGCCGCGCCGGCCGGCCCCGCGACCTCGTCCGCGAACACGTCGGCCTCGTAGCAGTTGGCGCCGAGCAGCCGGTACCGTCCGCCGAGGTCGCCCGGCGCGGCGGGGAACTCGATCGGGTGCGCCCGGCTCTTCACGGTGCGGGCCAGGTTCGTCCCCCCGTCCAGCACCAGGAGTTCGCGGTCGTCGCGGGACTTGCGGACCGCCACCCGGCAGACCAGCGCGCCGTGTCGCTCCACCAGGGAGCGACCCGGCTCGATCAGCAGGTCCACTTCCTCCGGGCTCAGCCCGGCCTCGCGGCACCCGGCCGCGACGGCGGCCGCGTACACCTCCCATCCGCGGCCGGGGATGCCGCGGGGCGGGAAGCCGCCGCCGACGTCCACCGTCAGCCGGCCCTCGGCGGCCTTCGCCAGGTCCCGGATGACCTCCGCCCAGGACACCAGTGCGTCGCGGTACGCCTCGGGGTCCGACAGTGTGGTGACCCCGGCGTGCACTCCCCACACCGGCTGGCCGGCCCGGCCCAGCAACTCCCGCGCCCGTACCACCTCGTCCGGCAGCAGCCCGAACCGCGACCACTCGCCGCCGGCGCCCCGGGTGGACAGCCGCAGCCCGACCGGCGGGTGCTCGCCGGGCAGCGCGAGCAGGTCGCTCAGCTCGGTCAGTGAGTCGACCTGCACCGGCACGCCGAGCCGGCCCGCCTGGGCCAGGTCGGCCGGGCTCTTCACCGGCCCGTCGAAGACGATCCGCCCGGGTGCGAAGCCGTCCGCCAGCGCCAGGGAGAGTTCGGCCCCCGACACCACCTCCGCCGTCCCGCCCAGGGCCGCCAGCCGCTGGGTCACGGCCGCCAGTGGATTGGTCTTGTAGGAGTACGCCACCGTCAGATGCGGGAACTCCTGCCGCCAGATCCGTCCCATCTCCCGGTAGTCGGCGTCGAGTTCCTCCAGGTCGAACAGGTAGAACGGCGTCGCGCAGCGCTCCGCCACCTCCAGCGCCCCAGTCCGCAAACGATCGTTCAGCACGGTGCACCACCTCCGGGCTCGGTTCGTACGGCTGTGAAGCACGATAGGCCAGCGCCAGCAGGTTGTCAGTGCCACCTCAAGGGAGTCGTGGTGTGCGGGGTGCCCGTGGAGGAGCGTGCACGGGCGGAGCCGTAACCCCGGGCGGCGCAGGGGCGTTGGGGGAGTCGACGGGCCCGGCGGGGGTGGAGCGGTGAGGAGTGTGCCATGGGTGGGACGGCTGTCGCGGACGTGTGGATCGTCGGCCGGGGTGAGGGCAACGCGGAGATGCGGACGCTCTGCGAGGAGCTCGGCGGGCGCGGGCTGCGGGCGGAGGTGGTGGACTGGGAGGGCCTGACGCCCAGTTGCGCGCCGCCGGGCGCGCTGCGGGCGAACGGCGACTTCGAGGTGCCGCGGCTGGCCGTCATCGGATCGCGGGTCTTCACCCGGCAGCCGGCGGCCGGCCTGGCGGGCCTCCAGTCCGCGCTCGGGCTGCTGGAGGACGCGGGCGCGCGCCTGGTGAACTCGCTGGCGAGCCTGACCGCGTACCGGAACAAGCTCCGGCAGGTGGCCGCACTCGGCGCGGCCGGCCTGCCGGTGCCGCCGACCCGGGCGGCGCGCAGCGTGGCGCAGGTCGACGCCTGCGTCGGCGCGTGGCAGGACGTGGTGGTCAAGCCGAGTTACGGCCACGCGTCGCTCGACGTCGTCCGGCTCCGCGCGAAGGAGCGGGGCGGGCTCGGCGAGCGGTCGGGCATGCTGGTCTGGCATCTGCTGGACCGTCACGAAATGCTGTGCGTCCAGCAGTTCGTCGCCAACCCGGGGCGAGACCTGCGGGTGCTGGTCATCGGCGGGCGGGTGGCGGCGTGCTACTACCACGCGAGCACCGCGCCGGACGGCGACACCCACCACCCGCTCTACCCGTTCCGCTGGGAGCGCGCCGAACTCGACCCAAGGGTCGAGGAGTTGGCGCTCCGCGCGGTGGCCGTGCTGGGGTTCGACGTCGCCTCGCTGGACCTGCTGGAGGGGCCGGACGGGCCCGTGCTCATCGAGGTGAACCCGAGCATCTCGTACTGGGCGTCGGTGAACCGGACCGAACACGACCGGACGCCCGAGGGGATCACCCGCGCGTACGTCGACCTGCTCTGCGAGCGACTGGCGACGCCCGGCCCCGCCGTGCCGTAGTGTGGCACATTTGTCGCGGAGAGTGATCAGTGGTGGGTCGGGCGCGGTCGTCGGCGGAAGGCGGAGCAGGTATGACGCACGCGGTGCGGGGCTTTCGCAGCCACGCGGAGACCGTCCTCGACCTGCTGGGGCGCGACCCCGGCCGGGAGGCCGTCGTGTACGGTGCCCGGCGCGTGACGGCGGGCGAGCTGCGCGACCTCGCGCTGCGCACCGCCCGGGCGCTGCGGGCGCGCGGGGTGGGGCCGGGACGGACCGTCACCCTGCTGGCGGGCAACCTGCCGGAGACCATCGCCGCCCGCTACGCGGCCCACCTGCTCGGCTGCCGCGTCGTCCAGTTCCACGGCGACGCACCGGTCAGGATGCGCGCGGCGCTGGTCCGCGACGCCGAGACCCACGTGCTGGTCGCCGACCCCCGGTCCGCGGCGGGCGCCGCCGCCCTGGCCGCGACGGCCGGGGTGGCCGACCTGGTCACCCTCGGCCCGGCCGAGGCCGGCGAGGACCTGCTCGCGGCGGCCTCCCGGGAGCCGGCGGAGCCCGTCCCGAGCATCGCCAGGCCGCAGGACGTCTGCCTGATCCGCCCCACCGGCGGCACCACAGGACCGCCCAAGGGCGTCTGCGTCAGCTACGCGCAGGCCGGCGCCTGGCGGCGGGCGGCCGGACCGGCCCACCGGCTCCTGGTGTGCACCCCGATCGCGCACGGGCCCGGCCGGCTCGCCGACCGGACACTCGCCGCCGGCGGCACCGTCGTGCTGCACGACGGCTTCGAGCCCGGCGAGGTGCTGGCGGCGGTCGAACGCGAGCGGATCACCCGGCTGTACCTGCTGCCGCCGCTGCTCCACTCGCTGCTCGACCACCCCGACCTCGGGCGGCGCGACCTCACCAGTCTCACCAGCCTGCCCTACGGCGCCTGCCGGGCGTCCCCCGCCAGGCTGGCCGAAGCCGTCCGCCGGCTGGGCCCCGTGCTCTACCAGATCTACGGGCAGACGGAGGCCGGCAGCATCAGCCAGCTGGACGCCGCGGACCACGACGTCCGGTACCCGGAACGGCTGGGCTCCGCGGGCCGGCCGCTGCCCGGCGTCGAGGTGGCGATCCGCGACGAGGCCGGCCGCGACCTGCCCGTCGGCGGGGCCGGCGAGATCTGGGTCCGCTCGGACCGGGTCATGCGCGGCTACTGGAAGCAGCCCGCGCTGACCGCCGAGGTCCTGCGTGGCGGCTGGCTGCGCACCGGCGACCTCGGCCGCCTGGACCGCGACGGCTACCTCACCGTCGTCGACCGGCTCAAGGACATGGTCCCGGTGACCGGCGCGCACGTGTACACCACCGAGGTGGAGGACGTGCTGGACTCCTGCCCCGGTGTGCGGCAGAGCGCCGTCTACGGGGCCCTGGACGCCGACGGGACGGAGCGGGTGCACGCCGTGGTCGTCCCCGAGCCCGGCCGGGTGGCCGTCGACGAGGGGCCGCTGCGCGAAGCCGTGCGGCGCACGCTCGGCGCCACCCACGTCCCGGCCCGGATCACCTTCGCCACGGCACTCCCGCTGACCGGGGCCGGCAAGCCCGACAAGAAGCTCCTGCGCCGCCGGGCCGAGGAGCGCGGCCGAGCGGAGGAGAGCGGCACATGACGATCCGACGACCGGATCACGGGCGCCAGCCCGCCGACGGGCCGGACGGCTACCCGTGGCCCGGGCTGGACGCGGCGTTCACCGCCCGGGTCGCGGCGCTGGCCGGCACCGCCGAGGCCCGCGAGCTGGCCGACTCGGTGGTCCTCAACGACGGCCGCACCCAGCAGGCGCGCCGCCTGGGCCTCCCGCTGCGGCTGCGCCCCGGCCTGCGCGCGGAGCTGGCGGCCCTGGTGGCCGCCTACCACCGCCTGATCGAGACGATCGTCACCGGCTACGGGCGAGACCCACGGCTGCGCGACGTGCTCACCCTGCCCGAACCGCTGCGCGCCGAGGCCGAGGCGGCCCGCGACAGCCGGGTGCACCTGTTGCGCCTCGACCTGCTGCCGCAGCCCGACGGGACGCTGCGGGTGCTGGAGACCAACGCCAACTGCCCCAGCGGCCTGTACGCCAGCGGCTGCGGCCGGTCCGCCTGGCGGCCCCTGCTCACCCGGCACGGGGTCGGCCTGCCCGCGCCACTGCCCTCGGAGACCGCCGACTGGCTGGGCCGATGGCTCACCGACACCGCCGAACGGCACACCGGACGCCGCCCGGACACCGTCGCCGTGCTCTGCCCCGAAGGCGCCAACCGCAACGACGTCCTGGCGTATGGCGACGCGCTCACCGCGCTGGGCGTCCGCGCCCTGCACGCCGACCCGCGCGAGCTGCGCACCGGCCCGGGCGGCGCCGCCGTGCTGCGCGGCGAGACGGTGCGCTGCGCCTACGCCAAGATCGGCATGCAGGACCTGGCGCGGCTGAGCGGCGAGGTCGGCCCGTACCTGCGGGCGGTGCGCGAGGGCACGCTGTTCGTCCAGAACGGCCTGCGCGGCCGGCTGGTGGGCGACAACAAGCTGTGCCTCGCCGTGCTGTCCGACCCCGCCTTCGCCGACCTGTTCGACCCGGCCGACTACCGGCGGGTGCACTCGGCCGTCCCGTGGTCGCGCAACCTCGCCCGCTGTGACGACGCCACCGTGCGCCGGATCGCCCGCGACCGCGAGCACCACGTGCTCAAACGCCCGCTGGACACCCGGGGCCGCGGCGTGGTCATCGGGCCGGCGACCGGCGACGCGCAGTGGCAGGAGGCGGTCGAACGTGCCGGCGCCGAGGGCTGGCTCGTCCAGGAGTACCTGCCCAGCCCGCGGCTGCGCACCACCCCGGACGGACCGGCCCCCCGGCACGACCTGGCCCTCGGCGCGGTGGACGGCCGCCTCGCCGCCGCGTTCGTCCGCACCGGCCACGAGGAGCGCCTCAGCGTCGCGGGCTCGGGCAGCCTGCACCCGCTGTACTTCTGAGCCCGCTGTACTTCTGAGCCCGCGGCGCCGAGGCACCCGGTGGCCGCCGGCCCGGCCGCTACGCGGTTCCCGCCCAGGCATGGGTGCCGAGGAGGGTCTTGACGTCGGAGGCGAGGCCGTTGTCGGGGTTCACCAGGAACCCCAGCTCGTAGAGGGTGTCCTTGTCCCAGTTGGTGGTGAGCAGGCGCACCGGGACGTCGCCGGGGTGGGCCTCCAGGGCGAGCTTCAGCTCGCTGACGATGCCCGGGGTGATCCGGGCGGCGGGGACGGTGATCTGGACGGGGGGCTTGGTGCCGAGTTCGGCGGAGGACATGTCCAGGGTCGTGATCTCCTGGCCGAAGATGCTCAGCGATCCGTCGCGCTCGTTGAGCCGGCCCCGGGCCGTGATGACGTTGTCCTCGATCATCTGGTCGGCCATGAGGTTGTAGGTGGCGGGGAAGAACAGCACCTCGACCGAGCCGTCGCGGTCGGCGAGGGTGATGATCGCCCAGGCGTTCCCGGCCTTGTTGATCCGGCGGTCGACGGCGGTGATCAGGCCGGCCAGCCGGACCTCCCCCTCGGTGCGGCCGGAGCCGAGGAGTTCGGCGATGGAGCTGTCGCGGTTGCGGGAGAGGATGTGCTCGGCGCCGTCGAGCGGGTGGCTGGAGACGTAGAGGCCGAGCATCTCCCGTTCGAGGCTCAGCAGTTGGCGACGCGGCCACTCCCGGTCGGTCAGCTCGAAGTCCAGGCCGATGGCCGGTCCGCCGGAGTCGCCGTCGAGGGCGCCGAAGAGGTCGTCCTGGCCGATCGCCTGCTGCTTCTTGACGCCCGTCACGGCGTCGATCGCGGTCTCGTGCACGGTGCTCAGGGACAGCCGGGTGTGGCCGAGCGAGTCGAAGGCGCCCGCCTTGACCAGGGAGTCGACGGTGCGCTTGTTGCAGACCACCAGCTCGACCTTGTCCAGGAAGTCCGGGAAGGAGGTGTACTTGCCCTTCTCCGCGCGGGTGCGCACCAGGGACTCGATGACGGGCACGCCGACGTTGCGGACGGCCTTGAGGCCGAAGCGGACGTCGCTGCCGACGGCGGTGAAGTCGACCACCGACTCGTTGACGTCCGGGGAGAGGATGCGGATGCCCATCTGGCGGCACTCGGCCAGGTAGACCGCCATCTTGTCCTTGTCGTCGGCGACCGAGGTGAGCAGCGCGGCCATGTACTCGGCCGGGTAGTTGGCCTTGAGGTAGGCGGTCTGGTAGGAGACCAGGCCGTACGCGGCGGAGTGCGACTTGTTGAAGGCGTAGCCGGCGAAGGGCACCAGGACGTCCCAGACCGCCTGGATGGCCTCGTCCGAGTAGCCGCGCTCCTGGCAGCCCGCGTGGAAGGGGACGAACTCCTTCTCCAGGACCTCCTTCTTCTTCTTGCCCATCGCGCGGCGCAGCAGGTCTGCCTGTCCGAGGCTGTAGCCGGCCAGCACCTGGGCGGCTCGCTGGACCTGCTCCTGGTAGACGATGAGGCCGTAGGTGGGGCCGAGGACGTCGGCGAGCGGGGCCTCCAGCTCGGGGTGGATCGGGATGATCTCCTGCTGGTTGTTCTTGCGCAGCGCGTAGTTGGTGTGGGAGTTCATGCCCATCGGGCCGGGCCGGTACAGCGCGGAGACGGCGGAGATGTCGGCGAACTCGGTCGGCTTCATCAGCCGCAGCAGGGCGCGCATGGGGCCGCCGTCGAGCTGGAAGACGCCGAGGGTGTCGCCGCGGGCGAGCAGCTGGTAGGTGGTGGGGTCGTCGAGGGGGATCTTCTCGATGTCGACGTCCACGCCCCGGTTGGCTTTGACGATCTTGATGCAGTGATCGATGATGCCCAGGTTCCGCAGGCCCAGGAAGTCCATCTTGATCAGGCCCATGGCTTCGCACGACGGGTAGTCGAAGCCGGTGATGATCACGCCGTCCTTGTCCCGCATGTGCAGCGGGATGAGGTCGAGCAGCGGGGTCGAGGAGAGGATGACGGCGGCGGCGTGCACGCCGGTGCCGCGGATCAGGCCCTCGATGCCCCGCCCGGTGTCGATGATCTTCTTGACGTCCGGCTCGTTGTCGTACAGCGCCCGGATCTCGGTGCCCTCGTTGTAGCGGGGGTGCTTCTCGTCGAACAGGTCGGCCAGCGGCACGCCCTTGCCCATGACGTCCGGCGGCATCGCCTTGGTGATCCGGTCGCCCATCGCGAACGGGTAGCCGAGGATGCGGTTGGCGTCCTTGACGGCGGCCTTGGCCTTGATCGTGCCGAAGGTGTTGACCTGCGCGGTGTAGGCGGCACCGTACTTCTCGGTCACGTAGCGGACCATCTGGTCGCGCTGGCGGTCGTCGAAGTCGATGTCGACGTCCGGGGGGTTGATGCGCTCGGGGTTGAGGAACCGCTCGAACAGCAGGTCGTGCTCCAGCGGATCCAGCTGGGTGATCCCGGTCAGGTAGGCGACCATCGAGCCGGCCGCCGAACCGCGGCCGGGGCCGACCGGGATGCCGTTGTCCCGGCCGTACTGGCAGATGTCGGCGACCACGAGGAAGTAGGCGTCGAACCCCATCGGGGTGATCACGCCCATCTCCAGCTCGATCCGGTCCAGCACGTCCTGGCCGGGGCTGTCCCCGTAGCGGTGCTTCAGGCCGATCTCGATCTTCTTGCGCAGGAACGAGGCCTGGGTCTCGCCCTCGGGCACGTCGAACTGCGGCATCCGGTCGACGTAGGTGAAGACCTCCTCGTACGACTCGACCCGCTCGGCGATCGCCAGCGTGTTGTCGCAGGCCTCCGGCAGCTCGCGGAAGAGCTCGCGCATCTCCTCGGAGGTCTTGACGTAGTAGCCGGTGCCCTGGAACTTGAACCGCTTCGGGTCGTCCTTGTTCTTGCCCACGCCGACGCAGAGCAGGCTGTCGTGGGCGTCGGCCTGGTCGGCGGTCACGTAGTGCGAGTCGTTGGTGGCCAGCAGCGGGATGTCCAGCTGCTTCGCCAGCCGCAGCAGGTCCTCGCGGACCTGGCGCTCGATGTCCAGGCCGTGGTCCATCAGCTCTAGGAAGTAGTTCTCCTTGCCGAAGATGTCCTGGTAGGCACCGGCGGCCTTGACCGCCTCCTCGTACTGCCCCAGCCGCAGCCGGGTCTGCACCTCGCCCGACGGGCAGCCGGTGGTGGCGATGATGCCGGCTGCGTTCGCGGCGATCAGCTCGCGGTCCATCCGGGGCTTCATGTAGTAGCCCTCCATCGACGCGGTCGAGGAGAGCCGGAAGAGGTTCCGCAGGCCGGTCGCGTTCTGTGCCCACATGGTCATGTGGGTGTAGCGGCCGCCGCCGGAGACGTCCTTGCCGCCCTCGCCGTCGGCGCCGGTGGGGCGCTGTCCGCCCGGCGACCAGAACACCTGCTTCTTCAGGAAGCGCGAGGCCGGTGCCACGTACGCCTCGATGCCGATGATCGGCTTCACCGAGGTCTTGGCGGCGGCGTGGAAGAACTCGTAGGCACCGAACATGTTGCCGTGGTCGCTCATCGCGATGGCGGGCATGCCCTGTCTCTCCGCCTCGGCGAACAGCTTCCCGTTCTTGGCGGCCCCGTCGAGCATCGAGTACTCGGTGTGGACGTGCAGGTGGGCGAAGCTGTCGGACACGGTGCTGTGCTCCTCGCGGGACTCGTTCGGGGAAGGGTCCAACGCTAGTCGGTCCGAGTGAACGACACGCCGGGCCGGGGGAGGCGACCCCCCGGCCGTGAGGTCTGGTAAAGGCGAACGCGTGGGCGCACGCCCGCGGTGGCCGGGCTCAGTCGAGGCCGCGGGCGTGGCGGAAGCGGTCGGTGAGGGCGTCCGGGGGGATCAGCGGGGCCGGGTAGCCGGGGGCGAGCTGCCAGGGGCGGTGCACGGCGCGCCCCGGCAGGTGGGCGAGTTCGGGCACCCAGCGGCGTACGTACGCCCCCTCCGGGTCGTAGCGGTCGGCCTGGCGCAGCGGGTTGAGCACCCGGTTGGGGCGGGTGTCGGTGCCGGTGCCCGCGACCCACTGCCAGTTGAGCTGGTTGTCCGCGACGTCGCCGTCGACCAGGAGCGACAGGAAGTGGGCGGCCCCGATCCGCCAGTCCAGGTACAGGTTCTTCGCGAGGAAGCCCGCGGTCAGCAGGCGGGCCCGGTTGTGCATCCAGCCCTCCTCGGCGAGCTGGCGCATCCCGGCGTCGACGATCGGGTAGCCGGTGCGGCCCCGCCGCCAGGCCTCGGCCTCGCGCTCGTCCCGGTGCCAGTGGTCGTCCCGGGACCGGTAGTCGCGGTGCGCGGCGTCCGGGCGGGCGGCGAGGACCTGGTGGTGGAAATCACGCCAGGCGAGCTGCCGGACGAAGGCCTGGGCCCCCTCGCCGTCGTGCCGCAGGGCGCGCTCGACGAGTTCGGTGGGGGACAGGCAGCCGAAGTGCAGGTACGGGGAGAGCCGGGAGGTCGCGTCGGCGGCGAGGTCGTCGTGCACCTCGGCGTACGCGTCGACGTCCCAGCGCCGCCACCGCGCCCTGGCCGCGGTCTCGCCGCCGGGCGGCAGCGCGGGCGAGAGCGGCCCGGTGAGGACCAGGTTCTCGCTGCCGAGGCCGCCCGGGGTGTCGAGCGTCCGGGGCGCGCGCAGCACCGTGCGGCGGGGCGCCTGCTGCCAGGCGCGGTGGTACGGGGTGAAGACCGCGTAGTGGTCCCGGCCGGCCGGGGTGATCCGGCCCGCCGGGACCACGGTCACCGAGGCGTCGTGGACGTGCAGCCGGTCGCCGAACAGCGCCCGCAGCCGTGCCTCCCGCCGCTGGGCGAAGCCGCTGACGCCCGCCGCGACGTGCACGGTGGCGGCGCCACCGGCCTCGGTGCCGGTGGCCTCGGCGGCGACCCGGGCCGTCTGCTCGGCGGGCTCGCCGCGGCGCACGGTCAGCCGGGAGCCGATCCGGCGCAGCGAGGCGTCCAGGTCGGCGAGGCAGTCGGCCAGGAACGCCTGCCGGTTGGGCGCGGCGAACCCGGCGTCCTCGACGGCCGGATCCAGGACGAACAGCGGGACGACCCGGTCGGCCGCGGCCCTGGCGGCGTGCAGCACGGGGTTGTCGTGCAGCCGCAGGTCCTGGGTGAACAGGGCGATCGATACGGTCACGGGTGGTGCCTCGCAGGTGGTGCCGTCGGGGTGGTCGGATGCTCCTACCCGGGTTCGGAGCCGCCTGCGAGGTGGATTGGTCCGAATGGCCGACGGCCGCCGGCCGGCCGCGGTGCCGGGTCCGCGGTGCCGGGTCCGTGGTCCGGGTCCGTGGTCCGGGGCTCAGGTGCAGTGGGAGTACCGGTCCACGTCGGACTCGCTGTCGGGCTGGTAGTCGTTGGTGAAGACCGGATCGGCGGCGACGATGCTGGGCAGGTTGTCCCGGAAGTGCTGCACCCACTTCTCCCTGAGGAACTCCCTGACGTGTCCCATGATGGTGCGGCAGGTGTCCTGATGGCCGGCCTGGATCCCGACTCCGTAGTAGTTGAGCGAGCCGAAGGTGAGGGGCAGGACCTTCATCTTCCCCGGGTACAGCTGGGTGAAGCCGTAGAGGATCGTGGCGTCGGTGTAGACGGCGTCCGCCCGCTTCTCCAGGAGGTCCTGCACGCAGGTGGCGAAGTCCGTGTGGAAGTAGAGGGAGCTGGGGATGAGTCCGGCCGGGGTCGGGCCCGACGGCGAGGGCACGCCGGCGGCGGAGGTGCTGCCCGTCACGGTGCAGATGTGCTTCTTCGCCACGTCGCCGGGAACGGTGATCCTGTTGTCGTCGGACCGTACGAGCAGGGTCTGCCGGGTCTTCAGGTAGGGGCCGGCGAAGTCGACCAGAGCCTGCCGGTCGGGCGTCATCGAGTAGGAGGCGATGACGAGCTGGACCGCCCCGCTGGTCAGCTTGGACTCCCGCTCGTTCGAGGGGATGTCGATGAAGTTCGGCTTGAAGCCCATCTTCTCGGCCAGGTACTTCGCCAGGTCGAGATCGAATCCGGAGCTGGAGTACGCCGTCTTCAGGTTGAGACCGGGCTGGTCGTTCTTCACCCCGATGTTCACGTGTTCGCCGAGCCAGGCCGGCTGGGTGGTCGATGCCGTGGGCCCGGGCGGCGGAAGAACGGGCTGCGGAGGAACGGTCCCGCCTCCGCCTCCGCCGCCGCACCCGCTCAGGACGGCGGCCGCGGTCAGCACGGACAGCCCGATCCGCCGTCCGGTGCCGTTGACGAGTGTGCGCATGCGTCCCCCAGTTCGGTCGGACCGGACGGACCGCCGAGGTCTCAGGCGACCTTGGCGGAGAGGTTCAGGCTGCAACCACGGTCCTCGTTCTCGACGGCCACCGTCACCGTGACCGTCCCCGAGGCAGGCGGGAGGCTGACGGTGAAGCCCGAGGCGGCCTTGCGTACCTCCAGCTGGTTCCCCAGGGAGCCGTTCGCCCTGAGCCGGGTTCCGGGCACGCAGTTGGAGGCGGACGTGGCGTCGTGCACGTCGAGTGACAGGGTCACCCGCGTGCGGGTGGACGGGACCTCCAGGGTGATCAGCGCGGGGTCACCGCCCGGGCTCATGCCCAGGTGGTTCCGGAAGTCCCGGATCACCGGCGGGCCTTCCGGGTCGTTCCAGTCGTAGGACAGTGCGGCGACGGCCAGGGCCACCAGCAGGACGAGTACCACCGGCGCCGCCACCCTCATCCGTGACTTCGACCGAGGCGGAACCAGCAGGACGGTCTGGTTCCCGCTGCCGCTGTGGCTGGCCACGTGGCCGGTGTTGAAGAGGGTGGTGTCGTTGGTGGCGCGGGCCGCCCCGGGAGCGGTTCCCCCGGTCTCCGGGGAAGGGTTCTCAGCCATGGTCAGAACGTGATGTGCTGGTCACCGCTCCCACTGTGGTTGACCATCTTTCCGTTGTTGACGATGGAGGTGCTGTTGAGCGGGCCCGCCGAGAGCTGGGCGGCCAGCTCCTGGAGGTCCGGGGCCGCATCGCCGATCCGCCAGAGCCCGAGGACCCGCTGCCGGTCCTGGTCGGAGAAGCCCTCCTCGCCGCCGGGCAGCCGGAGGGACTCGCGGAGCTGTTCCAGTTCGGTGTCCTCCTCGACCTGCTCCACCGCCCGGTGCCTCGACAGGATTCCCCGGACCCTGTCCCTGATGGTGCTCCATCCGGCGTTCACCATCAGGGTGACCAGCGCACTCAGCCCCGTCGTGATCACGTCGTCCATCGTCAACTCCCCGTGAATTGCGTGATGTTGGCACATCATACGGCAAGGGGTGCGCCCTCGGAGGGGGTAGTGACGGAGCGCTCGCAGCTTGCTGGGGGCGCTTGTCCGGGAGCCGGAGGCCGGACGGTTCCGCAGGTCAGAGCCGTCGGCGCGAGGACGCGCCCGTGGAGCGGTGGGCTGCCGCGTGAGAGGCTCGCCTCATGGAACAGCGCGTACTCGGCCGTACCGGCCGCCCCGTATCGATGGTCGGACTCGGCACCTGGCAGCTCGGAGCGGGCTGGGGGGACGTCCGGGAGGAGGACGCCCTCGCGGTGCTGGAGGCCTCGGTGGAGGCCGGCGTCACCCTCTTCGACACCGCCGACGTCTACGGCGACGGCCGCAGCGAGCGGCTGATCGGCCGCTTCCTGAAGGAGCGCCCGGACGCGGGGGTGTTCGTCGCCACCAAGTTCGGCCGCCGGGTCGAGCAGCGGCCCGAGCACTACGACCTCGCCAACTTCCGGGCCTGGGCCGACCGTTCACGGGACAACCTGGGAGTGGAGCGGCTCGACCTGGTGCAGCTGCACTGCCCGCCGACGCCGGTCTACTCCTCGGACGAGGTGTTCGACGCGCTGGACACCCTGGTGGCGGAGGAGCGCATCGCCGCCTACGGGGTGAGCGTGGAGACCTGCGCCGAGGCACTGACCGCGATCGCGCGCCCGGGCGTCGCCAGCGTCCAGATCATCCTGAACGCGTTCCGGCTCAAGCCGCTGGAGCAGGTGCTGCCCGCCGCCGAGGCGGCCGGCGTGGGCATCCTCGCGCGGGTGCCGCTGGCCTCGGGGCTGCTGTCGGGCCGCTACCGCGAAAACACCGTCTTCGGCCCGGACGACCACCGCACCTTCAACCGCCACGGCGAGTCCTTCGACCAGGGGGAGACCTTCTCCGGGGTGGACTTCGCGACCGGCGTCGAGGCGGCGGCGGAGTTCGCCGCGCTCGCGCCCGAGGGGGCGAGCGCGGCCCAGACGGCGCTGCGCTGGGTCACCCAGCAGCCCGGGGTGACGACGGTGATCCCCGGCGCCCGCAACGTGGCGCAGGCCCGGGCCAACTCGGCCGCCGCCGACCTGGCGCCGCTGCCGTCGGCCACCCTGGCCGCCGTGCGCGAGCTGTACGACCGGCGGATCCGGGCCCAGGTGCACGGCCGCTGGTGAACCTCCGGCCGGCCCCTACGTCGGTCGTCGTCGGGGCCGGTCCGCGT
>NZ_MSJQ01000250.1 GCF_014596515.1 Streptomyces sp. CBMA156 | reverse complement strand
ATCGGCGCGGGCTGGACGGGCGCGGGCTGGACGGGCGCGGCGGCCACCGGCGCCTCGGCCATCGCCCCACCCGCCACCGGAGCCACCATCGGAGCCCCCACCGGGGCCGCCATCGGCGTGGCGAAGCCGCCCGCCGCCGCCCGCCGCTCCAGCTTGTCCAGCCTCGCCTGCAACGACAGCTCGTCGCTGTACGCGCCCGGCAGCATCACCCGGGCGCAGATCAGCTCCAGCTGGAGCCGGGGCGCCGCGTTGCCGCGCATCTCGGTCAGCCCGGTGTTGACGAGGTCGGCGCCCCGGCTCAGCTCGGCCGCGCCGAAGGCGTCCGCCTGCGCCTGCATCACCGCGACCCGGTCGGCCGGGGCGTCGATCAGCCCCTTCTCCCCGGCGTCCGGCACGGTGGCGAGGATCACCAGGTCGCGCAGCCGCTCCAGCAGGTCGGTGACGAAGCGGCGCGGGTCGTGCCCGCCCTCGACCACCCGGTCGATCACCTGGAACACCGTCGCCCCGTCCTGCGCGGCGAAGGCGTCCACCACCTCGTCCAGCAGCGCGGAGTCGGTGTACCCGAGCAGCGACGTCGCCATCTGGTACGTGACGCCGTCCGCGCCGGCCCCGGCCAGTAGCTGGTCCATGACCGACATCGAGTCACGCACCGACCCGGCGCCCGCCCGCACCACCAGCGGGAACACGGAGTCCTCGACCTGGATGCCCTCCCGCCCGCAGACCTCCGCCAGGTAGTCGCGCAGCGTGCCGGGCGGGACCAGCCGGAACGGGTAGTGGTGCGTCCGGGACCGGATCGTCCCGATCACCTTCTCCGGCTCGGTGGTCGCGAAGATGAACTTGAGGTGCTCCGGCGGCTCCTCGACCACCTTGAGCAGCGCGTTGAAGCCGGCCGAGGTCACCATGTGCGCCTCGTCCAGGATGAAGATCTTGTACCGGCTGTGCACCGGCGCGAAGAACGCCCGCTCACGCAGCTCGCGCGCGTCGTCCACACCACCGTGCGAGGCGGCGTCGATCTCGATCACGTCGATCGACCCGGGCCCGCCGGTCGCGAGGTCCTGGCAGGACTGACACTCCCCGCAGGGCGTCGGCGTCGGCCCCTGTTCACAGTTGAGGCAGCGGGCCAGGATGCGCGCGCTCGTCGTCTTTCCACAGCCGCGCGGCCCGCTGAACAGGTACGCGTGGTTGACCCTGTTGTTGCGCAGGGCCTGCTGGAGCGGAGCGGTCACGTGCTCCTGCCCGATGACCTCCGCGAAGGTCTCGGGGCGGTAGCGGCGGTACAGGGCTAGGGACACACCCCCGACGATATCGGGACGGACCGACAAACGCGTCGCCCCCTCGCTCCCCCACGCCCCCCGGAGCCCGGCCCCGGGAACGCAAAGACCCCCCGTGCACCCGCCAGAGCCCTCCTACCCTTGCTGCCTTCCGGCCCTGGGGGGGTTCAGAGAGATAACGCCACACGAGGGGCTGAGCCCCACAGTACCGGATCCGGGCCCCGACGATCCACAGGCCACCCCCGCCCTCCCGCCTGCGGGATAGGTGGTCGCGACCACCCCGAAACATGTACTAAGCTCTCCCACGGAGGATTCGCCTAGAGGCCTAGGGCGCACGCTTGGAAAGCGTGTTGGGTTCACCCCCTCACGAGTTCGAATCTCGTATCCTCCGCCTTCACGAAGGCCCGGACCGCATCACGCGGCCCGGGCCTTCGTCGTCTCACCGATTGCCTCATCGGCTGCAGTTGTCCAAGGGGAGTCCAGGTGCGGCCCAGCGATCAGATGCGTGACCTCGGCGTCGTCCCGGAGGGCGCCCCCATCCTCACCGAGCCCGCCCGCCCCTTCGACCTGCCCGCCGAGCGCGAGGCCGCCGAGCAGGTCGCGGAGAAGCTGTTCACCGCGATGGAGCGCATCGGCCAGGCCCACCCCTTCGCCAAGGGCATGAGCATCGCGGCACCCCAGGTCGACATCGACCGAGCCGCCGCCCTCGTCCAGCCGGCCGAGCCCGGAGCACTGGCTATCGTCCTGCTCAACCCGACCATCACCGACCGCACCGACGAGACGGACGAGCAGTACGAAGGCTGCCTCTCCTTCTTCGACGTCCGCGGCATGGTCCCCTGACCGCTGCGGATCACCGTCGGGACCACCACACTCGACGGCCTAGCCACCATCACCACCTACGAACGCGGACTCGCCCGCCTGATCCACCGCGAGATCGACCACCTCGAAGGCCTGCTCTACACCGCACGGATGCGGAGCGGCATCGCCCCGATCCCCGTCGAGCGGTACCGACAGACTGGCCGCGCCTGGGCCTACGAGCAGTAGCGCGCGAACCGCTCCGTTGACCATGCGAGGTCAGCCTGCCCGTTTGAGTCGAGTCAGCAAGGCATCAGCCTCACTTTCGGCGATCTCCCACCCACCCCCATCGCGGAAGAGGTCACCGTAGGGCTCCAGCGCCGCAAGCGCCACCTTCGCCTCGTATGTCGCTTCGATGAACCGCTGGACGCCTGTCTTGCGCAACTCAATATTGAACTCGTCCGCGGATCCCTGATCCAGGCCAAGAAGACCTGCAGGCACGTTCGAGGCGTAGTACCTGGTCACTTGCACCGTACGTACAGCAGCAATCGCTTTGTCAAACGCTTCCCGTCTTGCTGCGTGCCGCGCAAAGTGGGCACCAACCCACGGAGACAAGACACCACCAAGGACCGCCCCCACCAAGCCTGCAACCGGGACTAGCCATCCAGCCGTACCAACCATGCTCATAGCGATCTCCCCTAAGCAGTCCCTGTTCCCGGCAACGGTAAGGCGTCATGTGCCCGATTGGATGATGGCCGTCGGGGAGTCACAGGAAATCGCGGCGGGATGCCTACTCCTGGCGATAACAGAGAGTTGGCTGGCCGACGGACAAGCAAGGCCGTCGTCTTGACCACGGGCCGGCACCTTCGTGGTTGCAGTTGCGGTTACATTCGTTCCTGTCCAACACCGTTCAGCGCCCGGTCGGAAGGCCGCTCCGCCGCAGACCAAAAGGCCTACGGCCGTTCCCGGACAGCCGAACGAACATTTGGAAGCGTGTTGGAGGTAACCCCTCACGAGTGCGAATCTCGTATCCTCAACCTTCGCCCGCCAAGGCAAGCAAAGGGCCCGACCGCACTGCGGTCGGGCCCTTCATCGTTCTCTACGCCTATGCGTTCAAGCGCGTGCGGCCCTTGAAGTGCCACCCGGCGTTGCCTCAAGTTGACGGCTCGCCCCGGAGAACGCCCGACCGACGCTGGCCTCGCCCGATCTCACAGCACGTTCTACCGATCAACAGCAGACGGCCCCGCGAGATCGAGACTGCGCTGCGCAGCTTCGATGAGCTGGTCATAGGTGACCACCGTGATCCGGGCCATGTTGCTGTTGTAAGTCCTGATCGTCTCGGCGACCTGCTCCGCAGTGATCTTTCCTGTAACGAACGACGCATGCCCGATTACGACGGTCATCGTGGCGCGGCGGCAGTCGATGTTGAAGTCGGCCAAGATCTGATGCCGATGCTCGTCGAGGCTTCGCAGGTAGTTCAGCGCCTGACCCGTCGCATCATTGATGTCGGCGCCGACAGTGAGGTGGTTGCGATGCTTCTTGATGAGACTACTGATCTTGGCCTTCTTGATCTCTACACCGTGCAGAGACCCATCCGGCCTGATCAGGGACAGGTCGAGCTGATCCTGCGCAGTTAGGTCCCGCCGAGCGGAGCCGGAGAGGAACTCCGCACCAAAAACCCAGGTCATGCGTTCCAGACACTTCTGGAGATCACTCTCCGTGCTATCCGGATTCTCTGCCACGACACGCAACTCAGCGAGATCGGTGCGCCTCCTCGCATGCTGCACAAGAGTCGCGAATGCCTGGGCTTCGTCGATCTCGCCGATCGCCTGGGCGGCTTCAGGATCGTGCTCCAGAAGGCTCAGCAGCCTTCGGACGGTGTCCGCTCCCGTACTGCCGCTCGCCTCGCAGATTGCCTCCGCCGGGACCACCTCGACGGGCGGTTCAGAACCGCTACGCCCAGGGGTCACATCGCACTCGTCGTCCGTGCTAGCCAACCGAAGACTCAGACTGATCCGGGGAGCCTCATCGAAGGAGTCGGACCCGTCGGCGAACGGTCGAATACCGTTCAGCTGGCGAAGCCGCAAAATCGGCGCCTGCCGCACCTGGACGAATTCCATATCTCCAAAGTTGCGGACTTTTGGCTCACCGACCTCAATCCACCGGGCAACCGGGAGGTCCTCGACAACGGCGAACTCCCCAAGGTAGAAACATTCACCACGCCGCACCTCGAAGACGCGCAGCGGCAGTCCGCGTCGGAGATGGCTCAGCGCTCCGAGATTCTCCATGGAAAGGCGATCACCAAGCTGCACTTGTCCAGGCGCGAGCAGCACATCCCCGCTCAGGCGTGGAGTCAACTCGGCAACGGCGGGATCTCGATTCAGGAAGAGGAATACGTTCCGCGTTTTCGCACTTGGACCGGCTACAACCCGCGAGTTCCCACCATAGACATCGTGCAGTTGGGTACGACTGACCACAGACCCTGGGGGAATGTTCCACGCCGAAAGCCAGTCCGCTGGCGGCTGCGGACGCTCAATCCATCGATTGAGCGCCTCCCACTGCGCATCTGTCAAAGAGATTGCCGTCAGGTCGCGGCCCGCTGCCCGAACGATCTGCCCCAACATGGGAACACCCCACGAACCAGCCGAGAGCGGTGAGGCCGGAAATGGCCTGTCGAAGTCCACGCGCACCCTGCACCGAGCCGCACGGACCCCATCGGTCTGCGTGGTCTCTTCACCGTCCGGCTGGCCCCGAATCATCGACCGCAGAGACGCAGGCGGCCCGATGACAGCCGTCTCGACAATCCGCCCGAGCGCGACGGCCCCGCCTCCACGCCCGCGGCGCCACAGCAGAACGAGGTCACCCACATGGGCAGACGCGTCCGCGACCGCGAAGTGCCCGTTCTCCCACTCCTCGATCTTGGGACTCGCACTGGACGCCGATCCCCTCTCCTGCGTCAGCAGCAACCAGCTCTTCACCGATTCCCCTCTCCGCGCGATCGGAGGGCACGTCACCCCCGTCGCCATCATCGCGCGCATGACTGACATACCCTCAGCTCTCCAGCAAAACCGATCCCCGAAGCACCTTTTGGCCGTTCAGACGCCCGGACGGCCACCGGACCAACAGCACACCGGTCTCAGTTTTGGTCTCATTCACCCCGGTCCAGCCAGGTTCAGTCGCCGCCCAGCGGTTCACTCCGCCGCAGGTCAGGACGGGTGTGAACGCTGACGGACGACGTTCGAGAGAATTGGAAAGCGTGTTGGGTTCACCCCCTCACGAGTTCGAATCTCGTATCCTCCGCCTTCGCCCGCCTGGGCAAACGATGGCCCCGACCGGATTCCGGTCGGGGCCTTTCGTTTGCCCAGGCTGCAGTCTTGCTTGCAGTTGCCGTGCCCCCGGCCTCCAGTGAACCCAAGAGCGAGGACCGAGCCGCAGTTCGCCAGCCCCACGCTGGTACCGGCCAGAATCGACTCAAAGGCAGCGGTGGCAGTGACAGCCAGGGCCCTGCTGATCCAGACTTCCGCGAAGGTGCAACACCACGAACGAGACGCGGAGCGCATGGCCGAGCAGACGATCTGCCTCGATCCGGATCGACGTGACCCACAGCCCGGGAAGATCCAGTCCCGGTCCTATCCGCTGGTGTGCCACTGTCGAAGTCGACCGCGACGGGTACGTCAATGCCGCAACGATGCGGGGTGATGCTCCCGTTCTACCCGCCGACTACACGGAGGCCGTCGACAGGGCCCGCGACGCCTCCATCGACACATCTGGCATGAGGGGTCTACGGGCGACTTCACATGGGGTGCCGGCCCGCGCTGGGTCACCATGTACGCTCAGTTTTCCCACGTCGGGGCCGTGATCGAAGCACTGCGCGTTGCTGAGATCGACCACGACTACAGCGGAGTTCACGCCTTCGCCGACTGACTGGCGCCCCGTCGATGACTGGCTCGCCCCTGGCGAGCGGGAGCTGATCCGCGGCATCGACTTTACCTCACCACCCGGAGCGCCTCCGGCCGGGCCCGACAAAGTGCGGAGGGCCACCAGGGGCAGTTGGTGCCACCGGACAAGCACGTTCTCGTCCAGCGGGCTGCCGCACACCAGGACGTGCAGGGGCTTGGTGAGGTGCACGAGGGTGACGTCGATGGTGGTGATGTCCTGATGAGATCCGTCGCCCAGTCAGCCAAGATCATTTCAAGCACTTGACGGTGGCTCAGAGCTTGAAAGTCCCGACCACTACCAGCGGCCGCGCCTTCGACAGCCACTTCGTCCGGCATCTCACCGGGAGGCATTATCGCGTCAACTAATCTCGCCACAGGACCGAATTCGGCACCACGGCCAGTTCAACGCTCACCCAGACGTTTCAACAGCAGTCGCTGATCTCCTTTGCTAGAGTCGAACTCCCTTGCAAGGCCTCCTTCTTGGTCGCTGTTTCACGACCCGACTCCTGGAGTGGCACTCCCGATGACGGATTCTGCTGGCCGTAACACTGCAGGCCAGAGGCCCGCGACTGGTCAAGCCCATCAACTGATCGGACGCGACCAATATCTCAAGTACGTCAAGGCCTTGGTTCGACGGTCAACGACGGACCGCACGCCCAGGAGCGTGCGTCAGCCGGTGATCGTGGTCGAGGGTACTCGGGGGAGCGGCAAGACGATGCTGCTTCGTGCCGCGCGGGATTGGCTGGCGGAAGTAGCGCCGCATGCCCAAGTCGACTTCGCCCGGTTCGACAGCACGATCGGCGCGCCCGAAGTACTGTCAGCCCTCGCGTTCCAGCTCAACCGGCGCTATCCGGTGTACGAGGCGTTGGACTTCCCCCGGCTGCTCGTGGGAATCGAGGTACTGCGACAGAACGTGGACACGACCAACCGGGATCGGGCCCGCACGACAGTACTCGCCATGCTTCAGCAAGCCCGAGACCTGGAGACCTTGCAGACGGCGTTCAAGGATCTGGCCGCTGTAGTACTTCAGACACTTCAGTCCACGACCGGCACGCCAGTGGCCGACGCGACTGGCTGGTTGCCCAACTGGCTACCCAGGACGGTCGTGAGCCAACTGATCAAGGGCCGGCGCGGCCGACGAATGCTGCTCGGCGACCACCAGGACTGGTACGGCCACCAGGGGAGGGGCCTGCGACACGACTCGATCGACGTCCTCATAGACTTGAACCAGTGGCACGCGAACCCCGATCTGGAGGACAACCGGGCCAAGGTCTCCAGGCTGCTGACCGAAGCATTCGTGGCCGACGTGCTGCAGGGATTTCACGACGCCCACCGGGTCAGTGAACTCTCGCTCAACTTACTGGTCACGCTCGAAAACGCGGACACTGCCCTAGGGACCCGCTTCGCCGGAGACCTGGCCGAGACACTCCGGAGCCTGAACGAGCGCCTGCAATCAGACCCGGCCCCGCTCACCGTGATCGCCACCAGCCACGGCACGCTGCTCTCCACAGCGGACGAGGTGATTGAGGCTGATCCCCACGGCAACTGGTCGCCCCCGGCGACCGGGCTGATCGCCCCCTGGCTGCGACTGCGCCTCACCGACTTCAGCGCGCAAGAGGTCGACAGTGCCCTCAGGGCCCGGATACAGCGGCAGGGCAACGACGCCCAACTCCGGATGATGCTGATGCAACTGACCGGCGGGCACCCGGCTTCCGTGCAACTGCTCATCAGAGCCCTGGCCCGTAGCCCCGCCCAGTGGCGCGAACCGGCCCGGTTGCTGGACCAGCCGTCACCCGAGCTGATGGGCGCCGCTCTCGGATCGTCCTCCCTGGCACAAGCGATGATTCGGGTCCTCCTGGGCAAGGCCCCGGAGCCCGGCGAACATCTCATCGACCTGATGATCTGCGCGGCAGCGACCCGCCGACAGCACGCCCGGAAGTTCGCCACGGACGACGAGCCACTGATGGTCGGCGGCCTGGCCCGGTTCAACACGGACATCGGCCCGGTGCTGTGGCCGGCTGTGCCCGGCACCTCGTCCGATCTGCTGCGCCGGCTCCTGCTGCGCGATCTGGCCCTGAGCGAGAACGGGCTGCTTCCGGTGGTGTCGGGTCTGCCCGATGCTTCACCCACGAGCACCAAGTGGTCCGTCGCATTCGGCAGACTTCAACAGGGCGATGAAGCCGACAAGCTCTACTACACCCTGGCCCTGGGCGACTTGGCTACAGTCGCCCAGCAACTGGACATGCAGGTCGGCAGCGGACCGTCGGCACCATGGCTCGATCTCCTGGCCCAAGTGACCGCGGCACCACGCCGCCCGAGTCGACCGACGATCACGCCCAGCACACCGCTGGAAGAGATGCGCGCCCTGACCGAGAACGCCACCGTGCCAGGTCAGACACCCAACCCGCTGGCGGAGCTGGTCGCCGCCTGCTGGATCGCCGCAGACCCCTTCGTGGGCAACCGGCGCAACAGTCTTCACGCCCACATCGCCCAGCAGCTCGAGTCGCTGGTCAGACGCTGGCCGCAGGACAGTGAGCCCCTGATCGAGGCCGCTCAGAGTCACAGAAGCCAAGCCGGGCTTTGGGACTGAAACCCGCTCGGGCATCCGAAACGACCTAGGAGCCTCACA
The DNA here is from genome assembly GCF_014596515.1 of Streptomyces sp. CBMA156. Taxonomy (GTDB): domain Bacteria; phylum Actinomycetota; class Actinomycetes; order Streptomycetales; family Streptomycetaceae; genus Kitasatospora. The sequence continues at coordinate 3,397 of NZ_MSJQ01000250.1, read as the reverse complement.
AATGGACGATGATTCGCGCCTCAGAGAGTTGCCTGGGACTCCCGCCGGCAGGCGTCGAAAGCTGCGTCGATACACGCTGGCCGGCCTCGCGACGCTCATCGTGATCGGCGGCGCGACCTGGGCCGGCACGACCCAGCGCAACAGCGATTCCTCCACCTGTGGGGGATCCGGCTCGGGCCTGAGCCTGATCGGTGACGAATGCGTCGGGGTGACCGACGGCTCTGGCCCCTACTACTTCAGCGACGACCTCAAGCAGGTCCAGCAACTGATCGCGAAGGAGAACGCCAAGGTTGTCAGCAGCGGCAAGCCGGTAGTGACGGTGGCCCTGCTGGAGCCGATCACCGTCACCAGCACCAGCGCCTTGACCGCCCCCGAGGTCCGCAACGCAATCGAGGGTGCGTATACGGCCCAGATCCGGGCCAACACCACACGAGTAGCTGGCGACCTGACTCCCCTGATCCGGCTAGTACTGGCAAATGAGGGCAGTCACGAAGACCAGTGGCAACAGGTTGTGGCCCAACTCGAGGGTATGGTCCACGACCCTCAACCGCTGGTTGCCGTGGCCGGCCTAGGCGTGAGCACGACGGAAACCCTCAAGGGGGCGCAGAAGCTGAGCTCACAGCACATCCCGACCGTGGGCGCGATCAACACCGCCGACCAACTGAACACCTCGGCTATTCCCGGCTTCATTCGGGTAACCGCAAGCAATCAGCAGTCTGTGGTAGCCCTACAGAACCACCTCAGCCACCTACCCGGCATGAATTCGGCGATCATGGTGTTCGATTCCAACTCCGACATTACCGCCAGTCCCGACCTGTTCACCGCATCCCTGCGCAGTGACCTGCAAAAAACATTCAAAGATCTGCTAAAGTTCGCTCCACAGAGCTTTGTAGGCCTGTCCGGGAAGAGCGCAGCCAACCCTGACCTGTTCTCTTCCGTCACCACCAACATCTGCGCGGTCAAGCCGAGTGTAGTCCTTTACGCCGGACGAGCCGTCGACCTGGCCGGTTTTCTCGCATCCCTCGAGAACCGGGTGTGCAGCGCTACGCCGATCACTGTGGCTACCATCGGAACGAACCTCAATTCGTTTACCACCCAGGCCGACAAGCTACGCGAACACCAAATCACCCTTATCTATTCGGCCCAGACCTCCTCCGCCGACTGGCCCACCGGTTCTCCAGGCGCCCCGCCGCACTTCGCAGACTTCGCCACGGCATTCAGCTCGCAGCACTTCCCGAAAGCCGACCTCACAGACGGCGGCACCATCGCGGCCCACGACTCGGTCCTGACCGCAGCACGAGCCATCCGCCTCGCTGCTCAGAGCCGCCCCACCCCGATCGCCTCCGACGTGTTCAGCCAAATCCTGAACCTGAACAACGAGTTCGTTGTGCAAGGTGCAGGTGGCGACCTGAGCTTCTCCTACCATCCAGGCGATAGCGGTTCTCAGAGTAGCGACCCCATCGGCAAGCCGCTCCCGATCGTCACCGTCCCACAGCCGCCCACACCGACACAGGCGCAGGACACCTACGTCACCACCCAGTAACACCTCCCTGTGGATAGGTCCCCCTTCCGGCATTGAAAGGGGTCAACCAGTCGTCGTCCATGCTCATGGGGCGAGGCCGATCATGGTGGCGAGTAGGAGCCAGCTGACCAGAGAGCTGTCGTGAGCGGTGGTTACCGGGTCTGGCGAGCGGAGTCAGCCGGTCTCAATCCTGGCCTCATTCATCCCCGTGCGGCCAGGTTCAGCCGCTACCCCGCGGTTCCCTCCGCCACAGTTCAGAACAGGTGCGGACCCCGGTGGACGGGGTTCGGGAGAATTGGGAAGCGTGTTGGGTTCGCCCCCTCACGAGTTCGAATCTCGTATCCTCCGCCTTCACGAAGGCCCGGACCGCATCACGCGGTCCGGGCCTTCGTCGTTTCAAGCCGCAGCCGTACGTCGTCCCACGGCTGCGGCTCCCTCCCGGGAGGGAGCCGCGGACCCGCCGTGGCGGGATCCGTGGCCGTCGTCGGCCCGGTTGACTCGGGGCATCGACGACCGGGGAGGCGACCATGTTGTTCAGGCGTATCGGGCAGGTGCTGGCGCAGGCCACCGTGGCGGTGCTGCTGGCCGGTGTGGCCGCGGGGCCCGCCGCGGCCACGCAGGAGACGGGACCGGCCGACATCCGGGCGGCCATCGAGGCGGTGCCGGGTCTGCGCGTCGTGGAGGAGCAGCAGGCCGCGAGCGGGTTCCGCTTCTTCGTCCTGGCGCTGCACCAGCCCACGGACCACCGGCACCCGGAGAAGGGCGGTTTCGAGCAGCGCCTCACACTTATGCACCGGGGCACGGACCGGCCGACCGTGCTGTACACCAGTGGCTACGCCGTCTCCACCGCCCAGTTCCGCGTGGAGCCCACCGAGTTGCTGGACGCCAACCAGGTGAGCACGGAGCAGCGGTTCTTCGGCACCTCCCGGCCCGAGCCCGCGGACTGGACCGACCTCGACATCCGGCAGGCCGCGGCCGACCACCACCGCGTGGTCGAGGCGTTGCGCGCGGTCTACCGGGCGGCCTGGATCTCCACCGGCGGCAGCAAGGGCGGCATGACCACCGTCTACCACCGTCGCTTCTACCCGCAGGACGTGGCCGGCTCGGTCGCCTACTCCGCGCCGAACAACGTCGACGACCACGAGGACTCCGCCTACCTCGACTTCCTGCGCACCGTCGGCACCCCCGAATGCCGCGGCGCCCTCCAGGCGGCCCAGCGGGCCCTGCTGGAGCGCCGCACCGCCCTGGTCGCCGGGTACCAGGCGTGGGCGGACTCCCGGGGCGACGACTTCCGGCTGGTCGGCAGTGCCGACAAGGCCTTCGAGATCGCCGTGCTGCGGGCACCGTTCATGTTCTGGCAGGGCCGTGGACAGGCCGCCTGCGCGGCCGTGCCGGCTCCGGACGCCTCCGACGACGCGCTGTACGGCTGGCTCGCCGACGTCGCCCAACTCCCGGTCTACGCGGACTCGGTGGTGAACGAGTTCGTCCCCTACTTCTACCAACTGGGCACCCAGCTGGGGTACTTCCCGGTCGAGACGGCCCACCTGGACGGCCTGCTCCGCTACCCCGGCGCCACCGAGCCGCGCACCTTCGTCCCCCGTGACGTCCCGCTGCGCTACCAGCCGCAGGCGATGCGCGACGTGGACCGGTGGGTCCGCACGCACGGTGACCGGCTGATGTTCGTCAACGGCGGCGCCGACCCGTCGGTGGCCGAGCCGTTCCGGCTGGGCCGGGGCTCCCGGGACTCCTACCTGTTCCAGGTGCCGGGGGGCACCCACGCGGCGCGCATCGCCAAGCTGCCCGCCGCCGACGCCGCGGCGGCGTCGGCCACGCTGCGGCGGTGGGCGGCGGTGTAGCGCCCCCGGGCCGGTGCAG
>NZ_MSJQ01000025.1 GCF_014596515.1 Streptomyces sp. CBMA156 | reverse complement strand
ACCCCCGGGTAGCGGTCCCTGAACACCCGCAGCACGTCCGGCACCAGGCTGGTGCACAGGCTCGGCGGCGCCCCGAGCCGGACCCGGCGGCGGCGCAGCGTTCCGCCGTGGTGCGCGCGCTGGAGAGCGTCGCCCAGCCGCTGCGGACGACGGAACCCGGCGGCGGCACCGCCGACCTGCGCGCCCTGGGCCGGATGGTCGGCGACGCCGAGGTGGTCGGCCTGGGCGAGGCCACCCACGGCTCGCACGAGTTCTTCGCGATGAAGCAGCGGGTGTTCCGCTACCTCGTCGAGGAGAAGGGCTTCACCACCTTCGCCCTGGAGACGAGCTGGACCAGCGGTCTGCGGATCGACGAGTACGTCCAGGGCGGCCCGGGCGACGCGCGGCAGGTCGTCAAGGACGCCCTGGGCGGCAGCCCGTGGGACCGTGAGGAGTTCGCCGACCTGATCGCCTGGATGCGCTCCTACAACGGGAGCCACCCGCGGAAGCCGGTCCACTTCCTGGGCGACGACCTCGGCCTGCCGAGGCTCGGCGACCGGATCTTCGAGCAGGTCACCTCCTACGTGCGCGGGGCCAGTCCCGACGTCCTCCCGCAGCTCGAAGGGCTCTACGCGGGTCTGCGGCCGCTCGACGACGCCTTCGCGTACCTGAAGAAGCCGCTCGCCGAGCGCCGGGACGACGCCGCCAAGGCGCAGCAGGCGCTGGACCTGGTCGCCGCGAGCGGTGCGGGCGCCGGCGGCGAGGAGGCCCACGCGTGGGCGGTGCAGCACGCCCGGAACATCGCCCAGACCTTCGCCTTCGCCGCCCTGGACCTCGCCGACCCGGCCTCCGTGTCCGCCGCTGAGCAGCTGCGCGACCGGGCGATGGCGGACAACACCGCGTGGTGGCAGCGCCGTACCGGCGGCAAGGTGCTGCTGTCGGCGCACAACGGGCACGTCGGCTACCTGGCCACGGACACCTTCCTGTACCCCAGGCCGCAGGGCGCCCAGCTGCGCGACGCCTACGGTGGCGGCTACGTGGCCGTCGGTTTCACCTTCGAACGCGGCTCCTTCCTCACCAACGACGCGGTCCTGACGGACGGTTGGAAGACCGTCACCGTTCCGGCGGCCACGCCGGACATGAACGAGTACACCCTCGACCAGGTCCGCCACCGGGACTACTACGTCGACCTGCGCACCGCCCCCCGGGCGGCGCGCGACTGGCTGGACGTCTCCCGCCCCACCTACGACGCGGGGTCGGTCTACACGGACGACCCGATGCCGCAGCTGGCGGTCGGCCGGGCCTACGACGTCCTCGTCCACCTGAACCAGGTCACCCAGGCGCGCAAGTTCTGACCGCGGGCGCCCGCCGGAGGGCTCGGCTTCGCCCGCTCCGGGGACGGGCGGTGTCTCAGCGGTAACCGGCCAGTCCGTCGGCCAGTTGTCCGCAGGGGCCGGTGCGTGTCGAGGACCTCCATGGCACGTGGGACTCTCCTCCCCCGGCGGACGGGGCGCAACGGTGGGGGGCCGGGCGGCGGTGCCCGGCCCGTTCCCGGCCCGACGCCCGCCGGCCCGTCCGCCGGTCACCACTCCCGGGGCTGGATCAGCGCCTCCACATCCGCGTCCGTGAACCCGTAGGCCGTCGCGACGAGCCAGAAGGCCTCGGCGATCTCCTCGCGCGCCGTCGTCTCGATCTCGCTGCCGGCCGCCTCGAACTCCGCCTCCAGGAGGTTGAACTCCTCCGTCGCGGCGTGGGAGAGCACGTACAGGGCCGCCAGGTCCGCCGGCCGTTCGGCCTCGATCCGCTCGCACAGCCGCAGCAGGACCGCCTTGCCCTTGTCGACGACGTGGTCGGGGAAGTACGGGTCCCTGTACATCCCCTTCAGGAACGCCTGCTCCGCCACCCGCTGGTTCGTGATCGTCATGGTGCCCGTCTCCGTGTCCGTGGAAGAACCGATGCGCCGATCATGAACGACGGCACCGACATCGGCGGCACCCGGCACCCGGCACCTCGTGCGGACGACCGGGGCCGCAACGGCCGGCGGAGGGGCGTCGCCGGGCTACTCGCGGGTGCGGGCGACCACCGGGGGGCGGGCGTCGCCGGTGTCCGCGCCCAGGCCCGCGAGCAGGCGCAGTCCGTCCTCGGCGGGGCTGCCGGGGGGCGCGGACAGCACCAGCAGCTCGATGCCCGACTCGTCCGGCAGCGAGAAGTTCTCCTGGTGCAGTTCCAGCAGTCCGATCAGGGGGTGCCGGTACACCTTGCGCCCGTGGGTGCGGGCGCGCACGTCCGCGCGGGCCCAGAGGCGCCGGAAGCGTTCGCTGCCCATCGCCAACTCGCCGATGAGCGAGGCCAGATGGGGGTCGTCGGGGAACTTGCCCGCGGCCAGGCGCAGGTGCCCGACCACGTCCAGGGTGCAGTTGTCCCAGTCCGCGTACAGGCCGCGCTCGGCCTCCTCCAGGAAGAGGTGCCGGGCGATGTTCGGGCCCGGCATCGGGCGGCCGAGGAGGAGCCCGGCGAGGCGGTTCCCGGCGAGGACGTCCAGGCGGTGGTTCATGATCAGCGCGGGTGCGTCGGCGACCAGGTCGAGGACGCGCAGCAGTTCCGGCCGGACCCGGCCGCCCGGCGTCTTCGTGCGGCGCCGCTGCCGGGCGAGGCGGTGGAGGTGCTCGCGTTCGGTCGCGTCGAGGTCGAGGACGCGGGCGAGCGCGTCGAGGACCTGCTCGGAGGGCTGGGTCGCGCGGCCCTGCTCCAGGCGCACGTAGTAGTCGACGCTGACCCCGGACAGGTGCGCGACCTCTTCGCGCCGCAGCCCCGCGACCCGGCGGCGGCTGTCGGTGGGGATGCCGACGGCGGCCGGATCGACCCGGGAACGCCGGGTCCGCAGGAAGCCCGCGAGATCGTCCATGCCCACCAGTATGGGCTGCGGCGGTGCCCGTGAGGGTGGCCCTGCCGGTACCAGGAAGTCCCGTCCGACGGAAGCGGCGCCCCTGAACGCCGGACGCCCGGGCGTCCAGGATCGAGGCATCCGATCGATCCGAAGGAGTTCCCGTGAAGACGCTGATCGTCCACGCCCACCCGGAACCGAAGTCGCTCAACAGCTCGCTGAAGGACCTCGCGGTGTCCACCCTGGAGAACGCCGGGCACGAGGTACGGGTGAGCGATCTGTACGCGATGAACTGGAAGGCGGTCGTGGACGCCGCGGACTACGGCCCCGAGGCTTCGAGTCCGCTGAGGGTCGGGCGGGACTCGGGCCGGGCCTTCGAGGCCGGGACGCTCTCCCCGGACGTCCTCGCCGAGCAGGAGAAGCTGTTGTGGGCCGACACGGTCGTCTTCCAGTTCCCGCTGTGGTGGTACACGATGCCCGCGATCCTCAAGGGCTGGGTGGACCGGGTGTTCACCTACCGCTTCGCGTACGGCGTCGGCGAGCACAGTGACACCAAGTACGGCGAGCGCTTCGGCGAGGGCACCCTCGCGGGCCGCAGGGCGCTGCTGTCGGTGACCGCCGGCGGCCCGGAGTCGCACTACGGCGCTCGCGGGATCAACGGCCCCATCGAGGACCTGCTGTTCCCGTTCCAGCACGGCATCCTCTACTACCCGGGCCTTGAGGTGCTCCCGCCGTTCGTGCTGTACGGCGCCGACCGGATGACCGCCGAGGACTACCCGGACGTGGCCAGGGCCTGGGAGCAGCGCCTGCTCACCCTGGAGACGACCGAGCCGATCGCGTTCCGGCGGCAGAACTTCGGGGACTACGAGATCCCCTCGCTGCACCTCAGGGAGGGCCTGGAGCCCGCGGGCCGCACGGGGTTCGGGCTGCACGTACGCGGCGGCCGGTGAGACTGTCGGCCGGTGAGGCTCTCGGCCGGCCCGGTGGCGGGCGGCGGGCCACTTCACGTGCCCCGCGCGGGCGTTCGCGGACCGTTCGCGGGCCGGGCGGTGGCGCTCGGCCCGCACGGTCGGCAGGGGTGTCGGAGGGCTCGGCCATAATGGCGGCAGCGGGGCCACCGGGCTTTGCGCGCGGCCCGGCGGGAGTCCACCGGTGCCGGCTCCCCGTCGACGGACAAGAGGAGTTGACGCACCATCAGGACAGACGAGGACATACAGCCCGGTGTCGCGGCCACGCTGGTCCGACCCGGGGCCGCGCGGACGACGGCGACGAGCACCCACGCCGGGTCGACGGTCGTGGACCCGGCCGTACAGAGCCTGTTGGACCGGGTCGGGCCCGCGATGCGCTCGCTGTTCCACGGACGCTGCCCGGACGCCGTGCTGCTGTCGCAGGTCGCGGCCGAGGCCCGGGCCGCGCTCGTCGCGGAGGGTGTCGACCACCCCGCGAACGCCCGGGTCCTCGACCGGACGGCCACCCTGCTGTCCGGGGCGGTGATCGCGGCAACGCTGGTCCGTGAGTGGGGCGATCCGGCACACGGACGCCCGATCCCGCCGTGCTCCTCGTGCGCGCCGGTGCTCGAAGCGCTCGGCGTGCGGGTGGCCGAGGGGATCGACGGGATCGAGCCGTGACGCCCCGCTTCCCCGTCCCGGTGGCGGAGGTCCTGGCCGCGGCCGGCTGGTACGAGGGCGTCCGGGTGCCCGAGCGCGAGGTCCGGGACTGGCTGAACGGATGGACCGGCCCGGGCGGGAACGTCCCGCTGCCGGCGGCCGAGGCGCTGCGCGAGTTCGGCGGCATGGTCGTCCACCAGTACGGGCCGGGTGTGGACATGTCCCGGATGCCGTTCCGGATCGACCCCGGAGCGGGGCGCTACGCGGGCCGGAGCCTGGATGCCTACCAGGCGAGGTTCGGGCCGACGCTGCTGCCGGTCGGCGAGTACGACCTGGGGCGCGGGCGGCTCGCGATGGACCCGGAAGGCGCCGTGTACCTGTTCTGGGGCGACCTGTGGAAGGTGGCCGACTCCTTCGACGGCGCCCTGATCGCCCTGATCGAGGGCCGCCGGCCGACCCGCCTCGACCCGGCTCCTCCGGCCCCGCCGGCGCCCCTCCCGCCCGGCGAACCGGCGGACGAGGCGAGGGCCCGCCGGCTGGCCCGCCGGCACGCGGTCACCGGCACCCCCGGTGCCGCGATCGACGTCGTGCTCCAGGAGTTCGAGCTGGGCTGGCTCGTTTCCCAGCTCTTCGCGGACCAGGCTCCACTCGCGAACGTCGGGGCGGCCTACCTGATCGTCGACCGCCGCAACGGCCTCGTCACGATGATGCCGCCGCTGTCCCCGGAGACCGTCCTGGACCTGTACCGCGCCCGGTACCCGGCCCGCTGAGGCGGGCCCGGGCGGCCCGGGCCCGCGGGGCCGGCCACCCGGCCTCAGCCGAAGTTCTGGATCACCACACTGCTAGCCAGACCACACATCACGCTCCCGGCGGAGGCGACGAAACGCCATGGAGCCCAGCGCGTTCGGGGCGGCAGGACCCAGGCGGCCACGATGAGCACCACCTGCGCACCCATCAGGCCGTAGGCGGCGTCGTACGGCAGGCCCCAGTCCCGCCCACAGGTGCGCCTGGGTGCGCGGCAGGCGCAGGTGGGCCTGACGCCCCGGCGGGTCCTGCCATCCCTCGCACCGGCCGCACCACCCGCGTCCCAGGCCTCACCCCACACCGTCGGCCTCCTCACCTGCGGCGCAGTCCTCAACCTCAGCCACGGCGGCCTGCGCCTCGACGGCGGCGGCCGTCGCGAGCGCGCCTCGGCATCCGGCACTCTCCGGTTAGCGGAGCCACCAATTCCTTGACAGTTCATACGAATTATCCCCACCATTGCGGTGGTCGCCACGATCACCGGCGACCGCCCCCCACACCGAAGGAGACAGACATGCGGAAGATGACGACCCGTAAGTCCGGCACCGTCGCGCTGACCGGCAATTCCCGCCGCCTCTGGTTCGAGTGGTGCTGGTAGTCCCGGCACACCACTGACACCGGTGGCGCGCCGGGGCTCGGAGGGCCCCGGCGCGCCGCCGGGCAGCCGAAGTCCCGGAACGGCGGCCCGCGGCGGGCCCGTCGACACGAGGAGGAGTCGAGCATGCGGCACGTCTGGCTGGAGGCACCACTGCCCCGGGACCGGCACGCGGCAGCCGCCGGAGCCGAAGGGCTCCTGGGCTCCTTCGACTGCCGGGTCTGGCAGCGCGGACCGTACGGCGGGGTCGGCGAGTTCGTCCGCGGCCTCGTCCTCGACCAGGGGCACTCCCCGCTGGTGGCCCGGCACCAGGTCGAACTCCTCTGCGCGGTGAGGGACTTGGGGCCAGCGATGCCGTGGGCCGCCGAGGCCGTCGCGGCCCTGGATGCCGCGGACGTCGTGATCAGGTTCCACCCGGCCCGGCGCACCCGCCATCTCGCCTACGGGATAGGCGAGTTCGTCGCTGCCTGGGCGGCGGAGCGACGGGCGCCGGCCGCCGTCGTGTTCGACCGGGTGGACGAGGCGGACGCCACCACCGTCGAACTCGTCGACGTCCTGCTGCGACGCCTCGACCCGTCCCGGCTGAGGCTGTACGTCGGCGGTGCCTCGCTGCCCGCCGGGCTCGCGGCGACCGTCGCCGAGTACGCCCACCCCCTCGCCGCCGCCCCGCCCCGGCCGGCCGCCGACAAGGCCACCGGGGAGGCCACCGAGAGCGCCGGGGACGCCACCGCCGTCCACGACCCCGCCTGGCACGACGAGCGCGCCGACGAACTGGCCGCGACCGGCGAGTGGTCCTGGCAGCTGGGCGCGATCCCCTACCACCGCGAACGCGGCACCCGCCCGGCCACCGACGGCGTCGACGCGCTGCGCACCGCGCTCGGCCTGGCCCTGCACAGCGGCTTCTACGAGCACGCCGTCCGGCTCGCCGGGCGCGGCCTGCCGCTGGTCGACCCGGCGGGGGACACCCGGAACTGGTGGGCCTTCACCACCATGCTGGCCACCGCGCTGACCGCCCTGGACCGCCCGGCCGAGGCGCTCGCGCTCTACGACCACGCCCGGCAGGTCACCGACGAACCGCGGATCCGGCTGTCCGCGGCGTACTCCACCGCGATGCTCCACGCCCGCCACCTGCCGGAGCCCGCCCGGGACCTCGCCGCCGCCCGCACCTGGCTGGAGCGCGCCCTCGCACTCGCCGGACAGCTCGACGACCCGCGCGAGCGCACCGTCACCACCGTCTTCCACCGCCAGGGCCTGGCCCTGCTGGACAGCCGTGCCGGCGACCACACGACGGCGCTGCGGACGGTCGAGGACGGCATCGCGACGCTCACCGAGACCCTGGCACCCGGCGAACGCCCCCAGGACCGCGCCCGGCTGCTGCACAACCGGGCGCAGCTGCACCTCGCGCTGGGCGATCCGGACCGTGCGCTCGCCGACCTCGACACGGTGATCGCGCAGGACCCGCAGAACGCGGAGTACTACGTCGACCGGGCCGCCCTCCACCGGGCCACCGGACGGCCGGACGCCGCGATCGCCGACTACGGCACCGCGATCCGCCTCGGCCCGCACCTGCCCGAGGCGTACTACAACCGCGCCGAGACCCACACCGACCTGGGCCGGCCGCAGGCGGCGCTGGCCGACCTCGACCGGGCCCTGCTGATCGCCCCCGACCACCTCGACGCGCTGGTCAACCGGGCCGGCCTGTACCTGGAGGAGGGTGAGCCCGACCTCGCCGAACGCGACGCGCACGCGGGCCTGGTCCTGTCCCCCGGCCAGCCCCACCTGCTCTGCGTGCTCGGTCTGGTCGAGTCCGAACGCGGCCGGCTCCCCGAGGCCGAGGCCCTCCTCACCCGGGCCGTCGAGGGCGCCCCCGACCTGCCGACCGCCTGGGCCAACCGCGCGGCGGTCCGCTTCGAACGCGACGACGTCCCTGGCGCCGTCGCCGACCTGGACCGTGCCATCGCCCTGGACCCGGATCCCGTCGCCCTCTTCAACCGGGGGCTCGCCCATCGCCGGCTGGGCGACCGGGCCGCCGCCGTGGAGGACTTCACCCGCGCCCTCGCCGCCGACCCGGGCCCCGACCCCGAACTGCGCGCCGAACTGCTCCGGGAACGGGCCTCCTGCGCCCCGCCCCCACCGGTGGCGTCGAGGTAGCGCCCGGGCCTCCGTCATGGCGGGGCCGCACCGCTTCCGAGCGGCCCTCGGAGACGGGAGCCGGGCCGGGCCGGGGCTCGGCGGAAAACGGTGCGACAACGGACGAATCCGCTCCTACACTCCCGGCATGATCCGTTCCGCAGTGGTGGAGGACGCGTCGGCGCTCGGCGATCTGAAGGTCAGGTCGTGGCGGGCGGCGTACGCGGGATTCCTGGGCGCCGCGTACCTCGACGGGCTGGACCCGGTCGAGGAGTCCGCGGACTGGGCCGAGTACCTGGCCGACCTCCCGGACCGGCACCGGCTGTGGGTCGCGGAAGCGGACGGTGCCGTGGCCGGCTTCTGCCGTACCGGGCCCGCCGACGGGGACCCGGACCTCGGCGTCGACGCGGCGGAGGTCTACGGCCTGTACATCGAGCCGGGCCTCGTCGGCACGGGTCTGGGCGCACGCCTGTTCGGCCATGCCGTGGCCGACCTGGAGGCGCGGGCCCGCCGGCCGCTGTGCGTGTACGCCTACGCGCCCAACACCTCCGCCATCCGCTTCTACGAGCGGGCCGGGTTCGTACCGGACGGCACCACCCGGCTCGACGAGGAGGAGGACGGGACGATGATCACCGAGGCGCGACTGGTCAAGTACCCGTAGGACGGGGCGGGTTCACCGGGTTCCGCCGCAAGGAGGCCGGGCCTCGGGCTCGGCACCCGGCGCGGTCAGGGGCGGAGGCGGTCAGGGGCGGAGGCGGGCAAGGGCCCAGGCGGTCAGTCGCCCGCGGTGGAGCGGGCACGGACCGCCAGCAGCGCCAGCTGCCCGGCCGCGGCCACGGACCGGAAGTCGAAGACACCGGTGAACGGGCCCGTCACCACCAGCAGCACCCCGTACGCGCGCACCGCCCGCCACCACTCGCGCCCGGCCCCGACCTCCCCGTCGAACCAGACCCCGCCGTCCGGCCGGCACACCGTCAGGCCCGGCCGGGCCGCGACGACCGACCATCCCGGCGCCGGTTCCTCCTCCAGGACGCCCGCGTCACGGGCCCACCCCTCCCCCGGCACCACCGGGCGTCCCGCCGCGGCGGGCACCACCAGCACCGGGCACCGGCCCGGCATCAACTCCGGCCACGCCCCACCCGCAAGCCCCGTACCGGCCATGATCTCCACGCAACGCCCCCTGCCCGCACCCCACGCCCCAGCACACCCCCGCGCACCAGGCCCCCGCCCATCATCCCCCACACCCGCCGTCCGCGGTGGTCGATACGGGCATCGAGGCGAGCCGGACGAGCCGGGCGCGTCAGCCGCCGCAGGTCAGGTCCTTCGCGGGCAGCCGGCCCGTGGTCAGGTAGCGCGTGACGCTGCCGTCCGCGCAGGACGGGCCGGCCACCACCACGCCGTGGCCCTCGCCGCCGGCCACCGTGACCATCCGGGCGCCGTGCAGTGCCCGCCGCATGCCCTGGCCCATGGCGAGCGTCGTCTGCGGGTCCCACTGGTTCTGCACGATCAGCGCGTTGACGTCGTTGTTCACCACGGTGGCCGGCTCGGTGGGCGCCGACTTCCAGAAGGCGCACGGCAGGATGCCGGCCCCCAGGTCGCCGGCCAGCGGGTACCTGGCCCGGTCGCGGATCGCGTCCCGGCGGTACTGCTCGGGGTCGCGCGGCCAGTTGCGGGTGTCGCCGCACCAGACGGCCCACACGGCGGACACCGTGTTGTCCGTCGGCACGACCTCCGGTACGGCGGGCGCGGCCGGGCCGCCCGCGGCCGCGGTCTTCAGCGCGACGATCCAGGGGGTGACGGCCTCGACGTGGACGAACGCGGCGTACCCGGAGCGGATGGCGTCGCCGTCGAGCGTGCCGGCCTCGGTCGGCACGGGCGTGCGGTCGGCGTGGGCGACCAGGTCCCAGTACGTCGTCCGGACCTCCGCCGCGGTGGCGCCCAGCCCGTACGTGGCGTGGCGCGCGGCGGCCCACTCGGTCCACCGGGCGAAGGCGGGTTCGGCCCCCGCCGCCCCTTCCCGGAGCATCCCCCGCCACACGAGCGCGGGATCGACCGCGCTGTCCAGCACGAACCGGTCCGAGCGCTGGGGGAACATCTGGGTGTAGACGGCCCCGAGGTAGGTGCCGTACGAGTGCCCGAAGTAGGAGATCCGCCGCTCGCCCAGCGCCGCCCGGACGACGTCCATGTCGCGCGCCGTGTTGCGGGTGGTGATGTGCGGCAGCACGTCGCCCGCCTTGGCCCAGCACTTGTCGGCCACCGTCCGGGCCCGGTTCACGTCCTGGGCGAACGTCCCTGCCGAGTAAGGGTGTTGGAAGCTCCGCTCGTCGTCCGTCAGGTCGCAGCCGATCGGCGAGCTCTGCCCGACGCCGCGCGGGTCGAACCCGATCAGGTCGAAGCGCTCGCGCACCTCGGCCGGCAGCAGCGGCTCCATCTCCACGGGCATGGTCAGCCCCGGGCCGCCCGGGCCCCCGGGGTTGATCAGCAGCACGCCGTGCCGCTGCTTCGCGCTGCCCGCCTTGACCCGCGATACCGCGATGTCGATCGTCCGGCCCGCGGGGTCGCGGTAGTCCAGCGGCACCGTGACCTTCGCGCACTCGAAGGCCTCCGGGCGGCCCGCGTCGCAGCGCTCCCACCGGAGTTCCTGCTGCGCGTACCGCTGGAGCGGATCGCCCGCCGCGAACGCCGTCGCGGGGGTGAGCGCCGCCAGCGCGGCCGTCACCGCCCCGACCGTCAGCACGGAGATCGTTCGCCCGTCTCGTCCCACCATGTCAGTACCCCTGTACGGAATCAGCGCCTCGGATTGCCTCCAGTCTCCGTTCCGCCGCACCCGCGTCCCGTACGGCGCGGGGATGGGCTCAAGATCCGACGTGCGGCGTACGGCGACGCGCTGACGTCCTGCCGCGGTCCCATTTCCCGTCGACCGCCGGTTCGGGTGAACGGGCGGCGGGCCTCCTTCCGTTGTACGGGTGCGGTCGCCCGGCGGAGTGAGGACGGCGGACTGCCGGACGGCAAGCCGTTTCGGTGCGCCGGTGCGGGTCACTTTCCGGATAGTCGCGGCGGTCGTCGGCGGGCAAGGCTGAGGATCGTTCCCAGGGGGTCGCGTGGGGTCGGGCGGGTCGGCGCACAGCCGGCGCTCCGGCTCCGGGCGGGTCCCGCACCCGGATGATGTGGAGACCACATGGCTCGACGACGTTCCGTACTCCGGCTCGGCCTGGCCGTACCGGTCGTGCTGTCACTGACCGCCTCGCTCGGATTCCTCCCCGCCTCGGCCTCGGCAGCGCCCCGGGCCCAGTCCGCCGCGCAGGCCGAGGACGCGCACTCCCTGTCGTACGTCGTCAACACCAGGACGGATCGTCACACGATCGCGGAGGTCCAGCGGGCCATCACCGCGGCCGGCGGCACCGTCGTCGTCAGCTACGACGACATCGGCGTCATCGTCGCCCACTCGGCGGCCCCCGACTTCGGCAGGCGGCTGCGCGCGGTGCGCGGAGTGCAGTCGGCGGGCGCCACCAGGACCGCGCCGCTGAGCGCGGCGGGGACGACCGACCAGGGCCCGGTGCGGCACCTCTCCGCGGCCGGGGCCGCGGGCATCGGGAAGGCGTCCGGCGACGGCACCGAACCCCTCGAAGCCGAGCAGTGGGACCTGCGGGCGATCGGCGCGGACGAGGCCGCGAGGATCAACCCCGGCAGCAGGGACGTCACGGTCGCCGTGATCGACACCGGCGTCGACGACACCCACCCGGACCTCGCCGCGAACTTCTCCCCCTCGCAGTCCGCGAGCTGCGCCAGCGGCAAGGCCGACACCACGTACGGCTCCTGGCGGCCGGTGGATCCGGACTACTTCCACGGCACCCACGTGGCGGGCACGATAGCCGCGGCCCGCAACGGCATCGGCATCGCGGGCGTGGCACCCGGGGTGAGGGTCTCCGGCATCACGGTCTCCCAGCCCACCCCGCGCCAGCTGATCTACGCCGAGAGCGTCGTCTGCGCCTTCGTGTTCGCCGCCGACCACGGTGTGCAGATCACCAACAACAGCTACTACGTGGACCCGTGGCAGTACAACTGCCTGGACGACCCCGACCAGAAGGCCATCGTCGACGCGGTCGACCGCGCCCAGCTCTACGCCCAGCGCAAGGGCACCCTCAACGTCGCCGGGGCCGGCAACGCCAACCACGACCTGGCCTCCGGGGGCTTCACCGACGCTTCCAGCCCCAACGACTCCACCCGGGTGGACCGGACGGTCGACCCGCACAGGTGCTGGCAGCTGCCCGCACAACTGCCGGGCGTCGTCACGGTCAGCGCGACCAGCGCCAGGAACACCCGGGCGTACTACTCCAACTACGGCCTGGGCGTGATCGACGTCGCGGCGCCGGGCGGTGACCAGTACCAGGCCTCGGACACGCCGTCCGGGTCGGGCGGCGTCCTGTCCACGCTGCCGAACAACCAGTACGGCTACGAGCAGGGCACGTCCATGGCCACGCCCCACGTCGCCGGTGTGGCCGCGCTGCTGAAGTCCGCCCACCCGCACGCGACCCCGGCCCAGTTGCTGGCACTGCTCAAGGCCCAGGCGGACAACCCGGGGTGCCCGGCCGGCCCGGACGGCAGCGGGGACGCCGTCTGTGCGGGCGGCAAGCGCGTCAACGGCTTCTACGGCTTCGGCATCGTCAACGCCCTGCGCGCGGTCAGGTAGTCGACGCCGCACGGGTCCCGCTGCCGTGCACCCCGCTGTTCCGCTCCTGCTCCGCTCCTGAACGCGGGTGCCCCCGGCCACCCGGCCGGGGGCACCCGCGTTCTTCGTCATTCCCGGTGGGTGACGGCCGCGAGGGCTCGCTCGCGGACGTCCGCCGAGGGGTGGGTGCGCAGTTCGCGCAGCAGGGCCCGCCACTCCCGGGGCCAGCCGAGGCGGTCCCCGAACGCCTCCGTCAGCGCCGTCGCGAACAGTCCGGCGGCCGGGCCGGTGTCGCCGTCCCGGCGGGAGGCCCGGGTCAGCGCGTCGAGTGTCCCGGGCGGCGGCAGCGGACCCGAGGCGTGCTCCCGCAGCAGTGCCACCGCGGTGAGCCCGGCCGCGGCCGGCCGGCCCCGGT